>NZ_PNDK01000024.1:0-40301 GCF_005887265.1 Pseudoalteromonas sp. S1608 | reverse complement strand
GAATTTGTTATGTGAAAGTAGGACATTACCAGGCTCCAAATAAGAGAAAGCCCGATTCGAAAGAGTCGGGCTTTTTTACGTCTGCAGGAAAGTGAAAGTATTAGCCGTCAGCTATCAGCTGCACAGCGTTAACCTGACCATCGTAGCGTGGTTGAGTATTACGAAACCCATGGGCAAAGTAGCGCACCGACTCTAAATACAAGCAAGCCTGATTCAAAAGAGTCGGGCTTTTTTACGTCTACAGGAAAGTGAAAATACAGGAGCAAGGTGTAGGGAAATAGTTGTGGTATAGGGAATAACTAGTTGGGAAAATTAATATGTGGCTTTATGCGAATAAGTTACTAAGCTTGTGCGTAATTTGACTTGTTGCCTAACCAGCGTTGAATGAGAGGGTCTACATACTGAGGATATTGCTTCAACATCTGTTGTGCTATGGGTCTAACTTGATTTAAGGTCTGCTTATCTCTTGTTAAGTCTGCAATTTTAAATTCTGCTAAGCCGGTTTGTTTTGTTCCAAGGACTTCACCTGGGCCGCGTATTTCTAAATCACGTTCTGCGATAACAAATCCGTCGTTACTATCGCGCAGTACTCCTAACCGTTTCTGTGCGGTATGTGAAAGTGGTGCATGGTATAAAAGCACGCAGTGAGATGCCGTAGCTCCACGGCCTACGCGGCCACGTAGTTGGTGAAGCTGTGCTAAACCTAGGCGCTCAGGGTTTTCGATAATAATCAAACTCGCATTAGGCACATCAACCCCAACTTCGATCACGGTTGTTGCTACAAGTACATGAATTTTACCCGCTTTAAAGTCGCTCATAATGGCTTGCTTTTCCGTAGCTTTCATTCGCCCATGGACTAAGCCAATAGCAAGCTCAGGTAATGCTTCTTTTAGCTGTAATGCACTGTCTTCCGCTGCTTGGCATTGTAGTACTTCAGACTCGTCTATTAGTGTACATACCCAGTAAACCTGTCGACCTTGTTCGTTACAGGCAAGTTTTACGCGACTAATAATGTCATCTCGACGAGTATCAGGAATCGCAACTGTAGTGATAGGAGTCCGCCCAGGTGGTAATTCGTCAATCACTGAGGTTTCTAAGTCTGCATAGGCAGTCATCGCCAGCGTACGTGGTATAGGAGTTGCTGTCATTACTAGCTGATGTGGATAACAATCACTAAAACGGCCTTTTTCACGCAATGATAAACGTTGATGAACTCCAAAGCGGTGTTGTTCATCAATAATGATAAGTACAAGATTGTTAAATTTTACTTCATCTTGAAATAACGCATGGGTACCGATAATCATTTGCGCTTCACCTGAGGCGATCATTGCAAGTGTACTTACGCGCTCTTTACCTTTTGTTTTACCACCTAACCAAGCAACCGTTATTCCAAGGCTTTCAAACCAGCTAGAAAAGTTGATTCCGTGTTGCTCTGACAATATCTCTGTTGGCGCCATTAATGCGACCTGGTAGCCTTTTGCTATCGCAGTTAACGCGCTCAGTGCTGCGACTAGTGTTTTACCAGAGCCAACGTCCCCTTGGACAAGTCGCATCATAGGGTAAGCGTGTTGCATATCTTCTTTAATTTCTGATACCACACGGCTTTGTGCATTGGTTGGCGCAAAGGGTAATTGTGCTAAAAATTGTGTTTCTAATGAATTAGTGGGCTCAAGTGCAACGGCTTTAACTTGTTGTCCCTGTTCTCTTACTTTTAATAAACTGAGATTTTGCGCCAGTAATTCTTCAAATACGAGCCGCTGCTGAGCTGGGTGAGTCCCTTGTTCAAGCGCACTTATATCAACATCATTAGGAGGGCGATGCAGTAATAATAACGCATCACTTAACGGTAGTTGCGATGGTTGCCATTGTTGGGGAAGTAGCTCTTCTACTGCATACTTTTGAAGTAATTCTATTGCCTGTTCACTCAACGCCCTAATAGAGAGCTGCTTTAACCCCTCGGTTGTTGAGTAGACTGGCGTAAGTGTTGATGATGTTGGTTGTTGTTCAAAAGTGTCGCTAATACTGTATTCAGGATGACTCATTTCAAAGCCAATACGTCCGCGACGTATTTCGCCAAAGCAACGAATTATTTTGCCTGTGCTAAATGCATTTTTTTGTGCTGCGGTAAAATTAAAAAATCGTAGTGTTAACCTACCTGTACCATCATTTATTTGGCAAACCAGCATGCGCCGCTTTCCAAAGGTTATTTGACTGGTTTCAATGGTTGCTTGAACAGTTACGTGGCTATGAGGGGTCAACTCACTAATTGTATAAATACGGGTTCTGTCTTCATACCTAAGCGGCAAATGAAATAGTATGTCCTGTACTGTACTAATACCTAGCTTTAAAAGCCGTTCAGCCATTTTAGGACCAACGCCTTTAAGTTCTGTGATTGGGTATTGGCTTAAGCTAGGTTTAGACAATGTAGGCTCAATTATTAGTATTTAATAAGTTAAGTGTACTGATACACTGTATATGCATCAAGTATGTTTTAACGCCTGCCAATACTGTTCATCAGCAACAATTTCGCCGTTTTCATCAAGAGCAGGGTAAGGTAGGTTTTTTTGTTTGCATTGCCTTGCAATAATTGGGTGGCAGCCTTCAAAGTACATTGGGTGCTTAATTTCTTCACTCAGCATATTTCTATTGTATAAACCAGCTAGATCACGTTGACGCTGCGCCTCAAATAAAATTAGGGCTGCTGCAACGGATACATTTAACGACTGCACCATGCCTTGCATTGGAATAATGATGTTTTGATCTGCATACTCTAAGGCTTGTGGAGAGATCCCCGTTTTTTCTTGGCCGACAATAATTGCAGTAGGTTTGGTGTAATCAATTTCTCTGAAGTCGACAGCATCTTCACTTAAATGCGTCGCTAAAATTTGTACATCAGGATTATGAGCACGCATACTTGCAACGGCATCATCAATGTTTCTGTGAAGATGTGTGTCTAACCAGTTTTTACTACCACCAGAGGTATTATTGGTTAGCCACTTTTGTTTTTCTGGCCACACGGCATGCACATGATGACAACCAACGGCATCAGCCGTTCTAACAATTGCTGATAAGTTATGGTGTTTGTGTACGTCTTCTAAACACACGGTAAGGTCGGTTTGACGACGTGAAAGTACACTTTCGATTCTTTGGTAACGAGTTTGCTGCATGGGAGTCCTCTTTTTCGGCAAATTATACGAGATTTTTCACCTTAAGGCACCACTGTTCGACTAATCGGGTTTTGTAATGAGATCAGGGTTTCGGTTGATTGAATGGCTTCTATTGCCTGTATTTTATTGATTAATACATCTTGTAGATGATCGATAGAGCGGGTCATTACTTTAATAAAAATACTGTAATTACCAGTGGTGTAATATGCTTCGACCACTTCCTCTAATGATTCTAATTTTATAAGTGTTTGCGGATAATCGCGCGCGTTGTTCAAATTAATACCAATAAAACAACACACATCGTAACCTAATTGCTTTGTATTAATGGTTAGTTGAGTACCTGTGATGATCCCTGCATGTTTCATTTTTTCGATTCGCACATGAATTGTTCCTGCGCTTACACTAAAGCGTTTTGCTAATTCAGCATAAGGTGTACGCGCATTATCCATTAATGCATGCAGAATCTGTTTATCAAGATTATCGATTTGATAATTTTCCATAGATTTAACCGTCTTTAATTGTGGTATTAATTATTTTTATACCATTTTTTTAATGGTTTTAATATCGTAAAGCTATTTTTATTATGGGATATTGAATTAAATGGTTTAATTGTTACGATAACCTCATTGAAGCGTAATTGTGCGCTAAGTAGTAAATACAATAACTGGGAATGAGGCCAATTATTATGAGTTCACATTATGTGCAGCAGCAGCAGCAAATAAGTAAAGTTAAGCAGTTCTTTTCGCAGCAATTAGAACAAAAACTGGGCTTAATTGAAGTTCAAGCGCCTATTTTAGCTAAAGTAGGCGACGGTACACAGGATAACTTAAGTGGGCACGAGAACGCCGTGGCTGTAAATATTAAAGCAATTGCAGATAGCCGTTACGAAGTGGTGCATTCTCTTGCTAAGTGGAAGCGTAAAACCTTGGGTGAATATGGCTTTTCACAAGGTGAGGGAATTTATACGCAAATGAAAGCGTTGCGACCTGATGAAGATTCACTAAGCCCAATCCATTCTGTTTATGTTGATCAATGGGATTGGGAGCAAGTTATTTGTGAAAGTACGCAGCGTTCGCTATCTACTCTCAAGCAAACGGTTGAAACAATTTACCAAGGTATTAAAGTCACTGAACAATATGTTAGTGCAAGCTTTGGCTTAAGGGCATTTTTACCAGCTAAAATTACTTTTGTACACAGTGAAGAACTGCGTAAAATGTACCCTGACTTTAGCGCTAAGCAGCGTGAGAAAGCGATTGCTCAAGAATATGGTGCTGTGTTTTTAATTGGTATTGGCGGAGCATTAAGTGATGGTAAAATTCATGATGTGAGAGCGCCAGATTACGACGATTGGTCAACACCAACATGTGATCAGTATATGGGATTAAATGGCGATATTTTAGTATGGAATCCAATTCTTGAAGATGCTTTCGAAATATCATCTATGGGAATTCGAGTGAGCCCTGAAGTTTTGCAAGCTCAATTGGGAATTACCGGTGACGAAGACCGTTTAGAGTTTGATTGGCATAAAGCATTGTTAGAAAGTAAATTTCCTCAAACAATTGGTGGTGGTATTGGTCAGTCTCGCTTGGCTATGCTGTTATTACAAAAACAACACATAGGGCAAGTGCAGGTAGGTGTGTGGCCAGCGCAAACCTATGACAGTGTAGACGGTTTACTATAAAGAATAAGGGGCTGTCACTAACAGCTCCTTATAATTAAGTTTTAAACTCAATTTCTATTTTATTGTTTTCTAACTTAACATTACTTGGTGGAAAGTTACGAGTTGTTTTAAGTAACTTGTTGAATATATGAATTTCCACTCCAGAATGTAAAACGGTATTTACGGTTAAAATGGCTTCATCGAGCATGGTATTTAGTTTTTGCTCTAAACTCGCTATCTGCTTTTCTAGTTGTTCAGCTTGTTGACTATGATGTATCTGAGTTGATCCAATCTTATTCATGAGCTCGCTTTTTTTATCAGCATCTTTAATTAAATCTGCTTTTTCTAATGCAGCTTGTAAGCTATCAACCTGTTCATTTGCAGCTGTTAATTCACTAAAATATTTATCAATATCTTTGGTCATTTGAGTAGCTGAAGCGGCTAAATTAATTGCCATTTTAGCCCCTGATTCGTTACCAATCTCTCCGGCAATTAGTTTAGTGGCATCTAAAATTTCACCTCCAAATAACTTTCCTTTAGGTAGTTCTGATTGACCAATTTGAATTATATCTTTTGCTTTCATTGAGCTGTGGCTGGCTTGGCGGTCAAGCAATATGCTGTTAGCTTCAATGTAGCAATATTGAGAGTGTGAGGCATGCACATCACCTGCGCAAATTATTCTGCAAGACAGTGATTTATCTT
Source organism: Pseudoalteromonas sp. S1608 (assembly GCF_005887265.1). Classification (GTDB taxonomy): domain Bacteria; phylum Pseudomonadota; class Gammaproteobacteria; order Enterobacterales; family Alteromonadaceae; genus Pseudoalteromonas; species Pseudoalteromonas undina. The sequence goes on along the minus strand of NZ_PNDK01000024.1, from coordinate 34,772 downwards.
CAGGCTTTTGATGACCAATCACTCCTTGTTTTACAAGTATATCGCCACCGGCGGTTAATTCTCCAGATTCGACTGTACCAAAAACGGTAATGTCACCTGTTGCATTTATCCTCATCCCTGGCTCTACATTTTTACTAACTATTACACTACCTTCAAAGTCGATATGGCCTGTTTTTACAGACACATCGTTAACAGTGAAAATATCGTCAACACGCATTCCGTTATTTATTTCAACAGGCACGCCGGCAATAGTTGAAAGTAATTCCATCGGGTTATTTTTTGATATTTCAGTACCCTCACCTGCAATTAGGGCATGAACTTGCCCTGGTTTGGCTGGTAAAACATCACCTATCACGGTAAACCCTTCTTGACCAGGAGTCGCAGGTTGCTGCTGGATTAGTAATTCACCCGGTTTAACACTTGCTAATTTACCAAAATCACGCATATCAACACTACCATCTTCTTTTAATTTGGGTGCTTTAAGGCGGTCTTTTAAGGTTTTAACCATGGCTTTAAATTTACTATCTTGGCCGTCAGTAGGTAAACGTCCTTTAGCGAGTGGTCCGCTAACTACAGAGCCCGGAGGAAGCTCAAATTGCTTTTGTAAAAGCTGCTCTAAAAATGCTTGTTTATAACCTCTAGCAACATGCGCTTTCACTAATTCTTTTTTAGCTTCATCAAAACTGAGTGTTGCGCCACCTTTGGCGAGAGTGAGCGTGCCAGTGGCTAGCATTTTATCATCGCTGATTTCAACGATTAAGGTTGCATCGTGGCGTGTTGCAACGACTAAGATTCGTTCAGGTGTTGCACTACTGAAATAGTTATTTATGGCGTCATGATCGATTTCACACTCGCTGTAAGGCGATTGTTCAATTGCTTCAATGATAAAAGCAGCACTGGTGGGTGCAGATTTACTCGTATCGAGCAATACATTGCCATTATGAGCAAGCTTAAACACAAGTTATCCTTTTCTACTACAAAAGTAAGGTTTAATAAAATAACGTGATTACAGAGTGCTAGAATTTTAGTTTTGAGTCAAGAATTCATCAAAGTGTAGCTATAGAATGGGATAAAAGCTATGAGCGGCGCTCATAGCTTATAGAGGTTAGTTTGTTGAAGGAAGTTCCATAATGCCGTCAATTTCTACTTGTACACCTTTAGGGAGTGCACGAACGCCAATAGCTGCACGCGCAGGGTAAGGCTGTTTAAAATATTGGCTCATAACTTCGTTCACAATGGCAAAGTTTGAAAGATCAGTAAGGTAAATATTAACTTTTACTAGGTCTTGAATAGAACCGCCAGCTTCCTCACAAACCGCACTGATATTTTTAAATACTTGATGTGTTTGCTCACTAAAGTCTTCAGAAATAACGTCCATTGTTTCTGGGACAAGTGGTATTTGCCCTGATAAATAAACAGCTGTACCCACTTTTACTGCTTGGCTATATGTACCAATTGCTGCAGGTGCTTTATCCGTTGATATAAATGCTTTATTCATGATGTTCCTATTTTATTTTTTACGATAGACTTTTTGTACATCGGGCATAACACGTATGCGGCGCATAATATTGGCGACATGAATACGGTTTTTAACTGTGATCCCTAAGTCTATCACGTATAAATTACTTTCTTTTTCATCGGTAGCTATTTCTACAATATTGGCCTGCGTAGTGGCGACCACATTGGTTAATTTAGCCAGCGCACCTTGGTGGTTAATGATTTCTACTCTTAAAGCCGCTATATATTCTTTTTCTGGATTATCATCCCATTTTACGACTAGGTATTTCGAACGATCATTTTCCCAACCACGAATATTTTTACACTCTTGGCGATGAACGGTTAAACCTTTACCTTGGCTAACATGGGCAGTAATAGCGTCTCCAGGTACAGGACGACAACATTTAGAATAATTAACCAACATACCTTCGGTACCAATAATAGTTGCCTTGGCACGCTTTGCGATGTCGTTTAAATCATCATTGTCGTTTTGTAACAAGCGTTTAGCAATCAGCATACTCATTAAGTTACCTGAGCCAATCTCTACTAGCAGTTCTAAGGTAGAGGAAAGCTCATGCTCTTCAAGCACTCGGGTAATATTTTCAGCTGGCAGGTTATCAAATTTGTTTTCCCCTAGCGCTGAGTCAAGTAAGCGACGACCAAGTAATAACGCTTCTTCATGCTGTTGACTTTTAAGGTAGTTGCGTACGCCTAAGCGTGCTTTGCCAGTAACAATAAAGTTAAGCCATGTTGCGTTAGGGTGAGCGCCTGAACTGGTAATAATCTCTATTGTTTGCCCTGTATCAATGGCTTTACTTAAAGGATAAGGCTTGCGGTTCACACGTGCACCGACACAAGTATTACCTACATCAGTATGAACGGCATAAGCAAAATCAACCGCCGTTGCACCCATAGGAAGTTCAATAATCCGACCATCTGGGGTAAAGACATAAATTTCTTCTGGGAATAGCTCTGTTTTTACATTCTCTACAAATTCAAACGAGGAACCTGCGCTTTGTTGTAATTCCAATAAGCTTTGCATCCATTGGCGTGCGCGCTGTTGCGCAGTATGACCCGCATTATCACCCGACTTTTTATACATCCAGTGAGCTGCGACCCCTTTATCAGCCATGTGATCCATATCTAAAGTACGGATTTGAATTTCTACAGGAATACCATGCGGGCCAACTAAAGAAGTATGTAATGATTGGTAACCATTAGTTTTTGGTACAGCAATATAGTCTTTAAAGCGGGTTTCAATTGGCTTATATAAGTTATGAGCTACACCAAGTACGCGATAACAGGTATCCATAGAGTCTACTGCAATACGAAATGCGTAAATATCCATGACTTCGTTAAACAGCAGCTCTTTGTTGAGCATTTTTTTATAAATACTGTATAGATGCTTTTCACGGCCTGATACGGTCGCTTTTATGCCAGATTCTTCAAGGCGAGCTTCAATTTCAGTTTGAATATTTGAAATAACTTCTTTGCGATTACCACGCGCTTTAGCCACTTCCGATTTAAGTGCACGATGACGCATAGGGTACAGTGCTTGAAAACCTAAATCTTCTAGCTCATTTTTTATATCATGAATACCTAAGCGATTAGCAATTGGTGCATAAATCTCAAGGGTTTCACGAGCAATACGGCGGCGTTTATCAGGACGAAGTGCGCCTAATGTGCGCATGTTGTGTGTTCTATCAGCTAGCTTGATTAAAATAACCCGAATATCTTGGGTCATTGCCATAATCATTTTTCGATAGTTTTCAGCTTGGAACTCTTTTTTATCTTTGAAGCTCAATTTATCAAGCTTGCTCACACCCTCTACGAGTTCTGCCACCGTTTCACCAAATATTTCAGCTAAATCTTGTTGGCTAAAATCGGTATCTTCAATCACATCATGCATGAGTGCTGCCATGAGCGTTTCATGGTCAAGATGCATGCTTGCTAATATTTGAGTGACTTCAACGGGGTGAGTAATGTAAGGCTCGCCACTTGAACGAGTTTGACCCTCATGAGCCTCTCGGGCTACCACGTAGGCTTTTTGAACTAGCTCAACATCGTCTGCTGGCAAGTATTTTGAGATTTTCTTTTTAAGACCTTCAAAAAGATACATTCACACTCCAATGTTCTCGTGAAGCAAATAAGTTAGGATAAGTTACGAATATACGATGAAAACAAAGGATTGCCAACGGCTATAGTTGAAAAACTATGCCGTTAGCTAAATCAGACCGGGCGGTTGATTATTGGTTGCCACCAACAATGGCAGCAACAGCAGCTAGTTCTGCCGCTTCTTGATGTTGTTGTTCTTCACGGTCAATAACATCCATTGAAGAATTATCAACTAAACCAAGTTCGATTTCACGTAAAGCAACAACTGTCGGCTTATCGTTCTCAGGATCTACTAGTGGATCTTTACCACCAACAGCAATTTGGCGGGCACGACGGGCCGCAACTAAAATTAAGTCAAAACGATTACCAATTGCATCTACTGCATCTTCAACTGTTACGCGAGCCATCTTAGCACTCCAAAATAATTTAAAAGCAAAGGCGTAGTTTACTGCACGCAGCAAGTTTCGCCAATAGCCAGTGGTTAATTTTTATCTATTTTAAGGCATGAACCGAAAATTAATCGTAATTTAGATTACTTGAGCAGCTCATTAATTAAAGTTTGATGACGTGTTGTTTGTGCTTTTAGCGTTAATCGCTGTGCAATTACTATGGTTTCTAAATCGCATAGAGCAGTATCAAAATCATCATTCACTACAACATAGTCGTATTCGTTGTAATGAGAGGTTTCTGATTGAGCTTGCGCCATTCGACCTGCAATAATTTCAGCAGAGTCTTGGCCGCGATTATTTAAACGTTGCTCTAGTTCTTGTTTTGATGGCGGAAGAATAAAGATAGTTTTTACGTCGTCCATTATTTCTCGAACTTGGCGAGCGCCTTGCCAGTCAATATCTAAAAATACATCAATACCTGCGGCGAGTTGCTCTTCAATCGCTTGCTTAGAAGTACCATAATAGTTATCAAATACTTGTGCCCATTCAAAAAAATCATCTTTGGCAATCAGCGCTTTAAACTCATCAACTGATACAAAGTGGTAATGTTCTGCATTATTTTCACCAGGGCGCGGTGCGCGAGTGGTGTGCGATACCGATACTTTCATATCAGTATGCTTTTTCAGTAGTGCATTTATTAAGCTAGATTTACCTGCCCCAGAAGGTGCCGATAAAATGAATAAGTTTCCGCGAGAGTGTGCCATGATTTTTTACCTAAAATGAACAAGCACAGCCGTTAAAAAGGCCTGCCTTAATTTTACTATTGTACTTTATTTAATGAAGCTTACTCAACTGCTGCATACTTAGAGCAAATAGCCCGTGTCTAAGAGCATAGATACAGAGAGTTTGTGAAGGTGATTTTTACTCTCGCATAATGCAAAGACATGTGTTGCAACTTGCATATCTAAGTGATGTAATTTTTTATTATTATTTAAATTCAATAGGTTAAAGTTTGGAATAAAGTCTGCATTAGTTCAACTATGTAACTATAGAGGGCTTACGTATGAAATTAACCCATCTCGGAAAAGTTTGCTGTGTATTGTGGCCTTGCACCGTTTTTAGTCAGCCATTTGAGAATTGTCCAAGCCAGGCTTTTTTAATGCAAGATGCTAAAGCACAGTTATACGGTATAGATTTAGTATCGGCTAAGCCTACGGTGTTAGCCGCGACTTTAACGTTTGCTACTGAGGCAAACAATGAAAGCGTAAATGCCATTGGCTTTAATTATAAAGATCAGTATTTGTATGGCTTTAGTCGCCAAGCACCAAAAAGTGTGGTGCAAATAGACAGTAACTACCAAATGGCTCGCTTAAATATCACAGGGCTGCCAGATACTAATTTTTATGTAGGTGACATTCAGGTAACAGGCGATGCAGCAAATCAGCGCGCTTCATATTATGTTTATACTCCTCGGTTTGGCCTTTACGAAATCGATTTAAACTCAGATCTAACCGCTGAAATTACTGCACAGCTTTTACCTAATAGTGCCAACTGGAATTTAGGAATTTATGATTTTGCCTTTCATCCACAAAGTAATTTACTTTATGCAGTTGAATCAAATGGCGATTTGCATGAAATTAACGTTGCTAATAATACCTCTAAATTTATAACTCAGCTCGATATTGGTGATGATACGGGCGCATTTGGTGCCGCTTACTTTGATATTGACGGTCAGTTTTACTTTAGTAATAACAAAAGCGGAAAAATACATAAAGTTAATTTAAGTATTAGCCCCGTAGTTGGCTACACACCAACAGCAAACGTATTTACCTCAGGGCCTAAATCTAGTCAAAATGATGGTGCGCGATGCGCTATTGCAGAAGTTGCAGTTACCGATAGTTCTATTGATTTTGGTGATGCTCCTCGTCCATATAACACGAGTCTTGAGCAAAGTGGCGCTCGACACTTATTTGATCCTAGTAGTACTGGCAGTAATCTTATTTACTTGGGTGAGACGGTCGATGGCGAAAATATCAATACGAATGACGATTTAATCAATAACCCCATAGATGACTCTGATGACGGGGTTAGCTTTGTTACCGCGATTGCTGCAGGACAAGATAGCCAAATCATTGTCAACGCGTCAGCTGATAGCTTTTTATATGCTTGGTTTGACTGGGATCAAAATGGTGGCTTTAGTGAATCCGAACGCATGGTAACTAAGTATCAGCTTAACAAAGGTGATAATAGTATTTTAGTTAGCGTACCGAGTAATGTTAAAGCAGGACAAACATGGGCTCGCTTTCGAGTTACTGATGGTTCTGAGGCATCATTAATTACTGCCACGGGTGGAGTGCTAGGTGGCGAAGTGGAAGATTATCCAATAACTACATTTGCTAGCGCTGTTTACCCTGGTGAAAACGATTGGGTAACGCTTGCCTATGAAGATAAATGGCCGTTTTCAGGCGATTACGACTTTAATGATGTGGTTGTAAATTATCGTACTACGCAGCTAATTGAAGGAAGCAATGTGGTTGGCTATAAAATTGATGGTCAACTTGTTGGGGTGGGTGCAACTTATCATAATGGTTTTGCTGTTAGGCTTACAGAAACTATTAATAACATAACCAATACAATTTTAAGTAGTGAAATTGATGAGCAAAATATTATTTACACTATCAATGGAGAGCCGCAACTAGACTCGCCATTAGAAGCAAACCGTGATCAGGCAATTTTGATTTTTATGCAAGATACTTGGCAACATATTACGAAGCAAGCTGGCTGCGATTACTTTAGAACCGAAAGCAATTGTGACGCAAACAGTAAAGTAACGTTTAGTATGACTATTCCATTAAAAGCAGCTAAAGCGCTAGCGAATGCACCTGGTACGCTACTCGACCCATTCATTTTTGGTGCCGAAGGATTTTATCATGGTGACTTTTTAGTTGGTAAAAATGCAAGAAGCTGGGAAGTTCATCTAAAAAACCAAGCGCCAACAGAGGCTTTCGATAGTAGTTTATTCGCTGTTAATGGTGCAGATGATGCCACTCAGCAAGCCTCTGAGTTATTTTTTCAAACTGAAAATGGCCTTCCATGGGCGATTGAAGTCGGTATGCAGTGGCTACATCCACTTGAAGGGGTAGACATCACCAACGCTTATGATCGTTTTGCTAATTTTGCGCAGTCGTCAGGTCAGCAAGCGCCGCAGTGGTTCAACAGTTACAACGCACCGAGTGTGGTTGTTAAAGGAGAACAGTAATGAATAAATTAACCGTTATCTTATGCTCATTATCACTGTTAACAGCCTGCGGGGGCGGAGGCGATGAAAGTGCAGCACCTGCCCCGACTAATGTAGCTCCACCAGTTGCTGATCCAGTAACAGCCGAGCCCCAAGGAATGGCAAACTTAGTTATCAATAATGACTTTAACTTATCAACAAAATTTAATTTAGCTATTGATGTAGCGCTTTCTAGAGGTGATGAAAGAGCGTATCTGAATATTTGTCAGAAAAAATCGAATGCAGAGCGAGCAGATTACAATAATTGCTTATTTAGAGCCCCTTTAACGCAAGGGGCACTCACAACTACCCTTGCGATGAGCAGACAAGATATAGAGCTAGTAGCGGAAATTTGGTTTTACGATACCAGCACCCAACCACTTGCTTTTACTTGGCAGTTTGATGCTCAAACACAAAACCAAATGTTTGAGATTAGATAACATCAGGTTATGTCGAGTTCTGGTTAAGTTTTTTCGGCTTAATTGATAAAACTTAAAGTTAAGATAAAGAATATACTCAGGTATATTCTTTTTTATTGTTAAAAGGGGCGTTCATGTTCAAGGTTATTTCGAGTAGGCGGTGTAATTCAAAAAGAGGTTATAGCATTGCTGTCATTACAGTAATTGCATTTATGCTAATTGTTGCCGCATTTAATCCGTGGCAATTTTATTACGCTGATTTATTAATATCCTTTCGGTTTCCTTTGTTAGCTGCTGCGTTGTTTTTTGCATTGTTACTGCTTGCGCTAAAAAAACTATGGCTAGGGGGAGTGATTGCGATTATTTGTATTATCAATTTAAGTTCACTGGTGCCGCTGCATTCATTAGAAGTCGTTCCCTCGAAGGCTGCGATAACAGTTAAGCAAATTAATCTAAATTACAATAATCCCTATGTAGACATGCATCTAAAAAACTTACAAAACCAGCAATGGGATGTGCTTGTTTTGCAAGAGTTTAGCGATTTAAACCGGCATTTACTCACGCCTTTTTTAAATAAAGCCAGTTTGTTTGGTTATCGCGAAGTCGAAGGGATCCCTTACGGGATTGTGGTTATTTCGCGTTTACCGATTATACACAGACAGCAAGTTAAATTAGATGGCGACCGATTAGGTTATATAAAGCTTAAGCTATTATTAGATAAGCACTCAATTACCGCTTTTATTGCCCACCCACCTTCACCTAGAACCGCTACTCATTGGCATAATCGTAATCGGTTATTATCAGTAATGAACGAGGCGAGTACAAAAGAGATAGATCCTTGGTTTATTGCGGGAGATCTAAATATTGTTCCCTGGTCTGGCTATTTTAATTGGTCTAATGCGCAAAGTTGTTATGCAGCTGCAAATGCATATACCAGCTTTGCACCTACTGCAATAGAGCACACTTTAATGACGGGCTTGCCAATTGACCATTGTATTTTTAATCAAGAGTTTAATTTATCTTCTTTGGAAGTGAGTGAGTTTAAAGGAAGCGATCATAAAATATTAAGTTATACATTAAACTTAAAAAGTTAGATGAAGTATTTATTTTAGGCTAATACACAACAAGTAGCTTAAACGCTACTTGTTGTGTATTAGCAAAGTAATTATGGTGCAGTAGTAAATGTGGTTTTTAAATCATGTAATAAATGGCGTAAATTACGTTTATGCGGGAATAGCGTAAACGCGGCTGTTGTAATTGATAACGCTTTGAACTTTGAGCCTATTTCTCGATAATATTCACCGTAACATTCTAATATACGTGCTTGTGCTTTTATTTGTGCAATCATTCCAGCATCTCTTTTGCAGCGTGAAACAATTTCTTTCATCGCATTGAGCCTGTTTTTACGATTTGCGGTAATAGAGCCCGCTCTCATCAAGTAATCCATGGCTACGCGCGGCGAAAAAGCTACATCACCAATTCTTGCAAGTTTTAACCAGCAATCCCAATCACTTGCGCTGTTTAATATGTTATCAAATCGGCCGATATAATTAATGGCTGAACGTTTAACCATAACCGAAGAGGTACCAATCACATTGGCAAAAATAAGCAAGTCTATTGGCGATTTTAAGTTTTGGTATCCCATATCTTTCTTATCAACAAATTTTGAAAACTCAGGCCAAAAAGAAAAGCAATCAACAATTGGCTCATAATCTTCATTTACATGCATATAGTTAGTAAAGCTTAAAACACATTCGGGGTTTTCTTTCATATAACCTAATTGCTCATACAACTTATCATCACTCCAATAGTCGTCGGCATCTAAGAATGCAATGTAGTCCCCTTTAGAAGCTGCAATAGCGCGGTTGCGTACATTAACTACACCGGTATTTTCTTGTTCTAAAATAACCAGCTGTGGAAATGTGTTCTGCGCTTTTCTCAACCAATCAACACTGCCATCGGTTGAGCCATCGTCTACAACGATAATTTCTAGACTGACATTTTTTTGAGCAATAACACTGCTCAGTGCTTTTGCTAAATACTGTTTGCAATTGTAGTTTGGGATAATAACGCTTATTTCTATATTCATGAGCTGCACCCTGGCTTCTATTAATTAACTAGGTAAGTACTACGCAAGTTAAGCGCCAAGTATTTTTATAGCTTTGTGGGGTGTTTTTTGTCTAATGCTTTGCATTTTGCAATATATGTTCGCAAATTGACTTAAATCTTACCACTTTCAGTGCTTTTTAACCGGGCACAGTTCTTGCGAAATAACCATCAGAATCTTTTGGAGTATTTAGCATGAAACATATAGGTATTGTTGTACCAAGCTTCCATATCCCGTCGGAAACCTTTGTGGTGACAGAAATAAATGCACTTGTTAAAGCTGGGCATAAAGTAAGTGTTATTACCTTTGAAAATTTAAATACCAGTGCCAACCTTGATAGCAGTGTAAATGTAATTATTATTAAAAAGTCTTTTGGTGCTGCTGCTAAATTTGCAACCTTGAAACCGTTAGCAGCACTTAATGCTACCAAAATTGCTTTTCGCTTTACCTCAATCTCAGCCATATCGCTTCTAGGGTATGGGTTAAACATCGCAGAAATAATTAAGCGGCACGGTATCTCCCATATACATTGTCACTTTATGCATGCACCGCTGGCATATTCGATTGTTGCTAGCAAAATTGCGGGTATTAGTGTCTCTTCAATCGGCCATGGTCATGATGTGTATGTAAACGATACCGATCTAAAACTTAAACTTTCGTTATGTGATTTCTCGGTTGCTGTGTGTAAAGACATGGCTCAAAAACTAAGTAATTACAAGGTAGGAAAAGTTGAGCTATTGCATTGCGGTGTTGATTTAAGCCTATTTAGCTGCACTCCAAATCGACTTAATGAGTCAGTTAAACTGTTATTTATTGGACGCTTAGTTGAGAAAAAAGGACTGCAATTTCTTTTACCCGCTATAAAAAAATTAAGTAAAAAATACGCAATATGCTTAGACATCGTTGGCGAAGGCCCATTAATGAATGATTTAAAATTTTTGTGTGAAGAACTCGGTCTTGATAAAGATGTTCGCTTTTTGGGGCGTCGTACGCCTCTTTGGTTATCAAAAAATACCAGTAATTACTCGGCACTGGTTGCGCCATTTTGTGTATCTAGTAATGGTGACAGAGACACCGGGCCTGTGGTTCTCAAAGAGGCTATGGCAAGTGGTATTCCTGTGCTAACGACCAAGCTTATGGGGGCAAAAGAAATTGTAAATGATTCTGTTGGCTTTAAATGTGAGCCTTCAAGCATTATTGGTTTAGAGACTATTTTAACTCAATTCTGTGAGCTTAATCCGTATGAACGATATGCCAAAGGTATCAATGCTAAGCGGTTGGTTGCAAATAAATTTAATGCCAGCTCACAAGCTAAAAAGCTGTCATCTTGGGTGCAAAACTCTTAAGGAATGAAGATGAACGGACTGAAGCAAATAGCCTATTTTGGATTATCAACATTATTGCTCAAAGGGCTTGGCTTTGCTTTACTCCCTATCTCAACTCGTCTTTTAAGCCCGTCACAGTTTGGTGAACTTAATTTTTTAGTCTCTATTTCAGCCGTAATGTCTTTGTTGTTATGCCTAGGGTTACCTGAACTGCTTTTTAAACAGCAAATGAAAAGCGTTGTTTGTAAGCAGGCTTTATTTAGGGATGCGTTGATTTTATGTAGTATGTTAAGCACTGCATTTGTAATTACTGTTGTATTGTTTGCTGACCTATTGCTGAATTTATTACCTATCTCTGTTAACCAGATAGATCTGCAACTATTAGCCGTTAACTTGGCATTTTCGTCGGTATTGTCGATTGTATTTTGCTTTTTTCGATATTACGAAATGGCTAAGCAGTTTTGCTATTTAGCTGTTTTACAAGGGGTAGGGCAAACTCTACTCACCATCGTCTTGCTATATCTAGGCTTTGGTGTAACCGGCGTTATGCTATCTGGTGTGGTAGCGAGTTTTATTGTACTGATATTGTCACTGTGGCAAATAGTACGCACGATTAATATTAGTTTTAAATGTATCGCATGGAATATTACGCCTAAGAATACGCTGTTTTTGTTAAGCATTATTATCTCTTCGCTCTTTGTGTACGCTAATAATGGCGCAGAAAACTGGTATATTGCAGCCAGTGTGGGCAAAGAAAAGCTCGCTCAATATTATGTCGCTCTGCAATTTGCAGTCATGACCTCGTTCACATTTGAGCCAATCAGAATGTGGTGGTTTTCACGCCGTTTTGACGAGTTAACCTCAAGCCGCAGTCACTATGTGTTTTTATGTGAATTAAGCCTCGAAATTGCGATTGCCCTTTGCAGCATCATGCTACTTGTAGCCCCGCACTTATTCACTCTCGTTTTACCACAAGGTTATTTACTTAATACGTGGCTATTACCCAGTTTAATACTCATTGTTGTGCTGAGGCACCATAGCGATTTACTTAATATTGGTTGTTATATTCACTATAACGGTTTGTTTGTGACTATTATTAATGCAGTTAGTGCTACAAGCGTATTAATTGCATTAAGTTTTTTAGTGCCAAAATGGGGAATATTAGGTGCGGTTGTATCACTTGCGTTGGCGCAAATTTTAAAAACGCTACTGTTTGTAGCTATTAGTCAAAAGCTAGAGCATTTAGCATTTAAAGTACACAGCCTGCTCCCTAGCTGGCTGTGCTTTATTCTTGTGTTTTCATTAAGTGTGACGCAAGTGTCTTACTACATTGTAGGACAGGTTGCTGTGTTGATATGTTTGTTTGCGGTGTTATTTAAAAAGTATAAACACCACATCACGGGAATATTGCAACGGCTTTTAGCAAGGAAGGCGCATGGTTAACTGGTATAAAGAGCATTACTTATTAATAAATGGCTTAGTGATAACGGCGCTTATTTTAAGCTTATATTCGTTATTTGGGCCCATAGCTGCTTTTGCTTTATTGTTACTGCCATTTGCTGGCGTATTAGCCGTGCGTATTAGTACTGTGTTTATTATCTTATTTATTTTATTTAGTTATTTTAGGATTCATGAGGCATTTGTATTTTTAATGCCGCTTAAAATCCCTAAACTCTTAGCGCTAGCCTCTTTACTGGCCATTTTCTGGCATTTATTTATTTCCAAAACATTAAAACCGCATTGGAGCTCAGCTCATCTTATTTTTGTCATTTGGTTTGTGTGGCTTACCGTGTGTGTGTTTTCGGCTTCAAACCGTGGCGTTGCTATTGAGTATTGGTCTGGAGTGTTGGTTAAAGTTTTTATTATGGTGTTTGTGATCAGCTGGTGGTTAACGCGATTTTCTCACTTTAGTTACGTAAGACTAGGAATTATGATTTCTGGTGTGGCCATTGCGCTGGTGGCACTGAATAACAAAATTAATGGTGTGGGGCTAGTTGAGGGCACCCGAGTCACTATTTCTCGAGAGTATCGTTCACAACTGGGCGATCCTAATGATTTATCTTTAGTGCTGATGTTTCCTGTGTCTTTTTTAGCTGCTGAATTATTTAATACATACAACAATCCATATCGACGATTATTTGCAGGCGTTGGTTTAATTTTGGCTATTTCAGGAGTGATAGCTACGCAAAGCCGAGGCGGCCTATTAGGTATTGCTGCTATTTTGAGTTTCTTTTTATATCAAAAGGTAAAAAATCCAGTGGTTGTGGCTGCATGTGGGGCAGTTGCCATGCTTGCCATGATGGTCTTTGCGGGGATTTCAGATAGGCAAAGTGGTGGTGCTGCTGAAAGTGGAGTTGACGAGTCTGCTATGGGTCGAATATATGCTTGGCAAGCTGCAATAAACATGGCGCTTGCTAACCCGCTAACAGGAGTTGGGGTAAATAACTTCTTCGTAAACTATTACTTTTATAGCCCGCACTGGGATGGCAAGAATCATGCAGTGCATAGTACGTGGTTTCAGGTGCTTGGTGAAACAGGCTTTGTTGGTATATGTATTTTTTTACTGGTTATCGCCAGTATTTATCGCAGCTTGTCTCGAGTATTTTGCATTAATAAGCTTAACTTTAATCCTGAAGTGACAGTGAATGCTAATGCGCTAAAAGCCGGTTTAATTGGTTTTATGGTTGCAGGTACGTTTTTAACTCAAGCTTTTACGTGGCCTTTGTACATCATTTTGTCGCTGACCATTGCCCTAGAAAAGCTGACTATCGATAGTAATAAGGATTCGTCTTATGGTGACCCAACTAAAGTATTGGCTAAAAAATAGTAACAGCCCCTCGGCAAAACGTTTGTTTAAATTTGCAAAGTCGCTGCGTAATCCACAGCTACCCGTTATTCCTCTACTACACAGTGGGCTTTATCATCTGCACCACTTTATAAAGCAGTTTGTTCATGAACTGCTGAGAATATTTTATTACACCCCATTATTTAAAAGCCAAATTCAAGGCAGTAAAAAATGCTTATATTTATATTCGGGTATGCCTCAGGTGCTTGGAAAATTAAGGATTGAATGTAAAAACGATGTCAGGATCTCGGGGATCAGTACTTTGTGTGGCCGTGTAAGTAATGAGCGTGAGCCTCTATTAAGTATTGGTAATAATGTTGATATTGGCTGGCAAAATGCGTTTTCGGTAGGACGAAAAATTGTACTTGAAGATGATGTAAGACTTGCGGGACGTGTTTTTTTAGCAGGCTTTCCTGGTCACCCAGTTGATAGTGAACGTCGTGCGAACGGCCAAAGTGATGACGAGAGTCAAATTGGCGATATTATTATTAAGCGTGGAGCATGGATTGGGACCGGTGTTACGGTACTTGCTGGAGTAACCATAGGTAAAGGAGCCATTATAGGGGCGGGCAGTGTGGTAACCAAAGATATTCCCGATTTTACTATTGCCGCAGGTAATCCGGCTAAAGTAGTCAAAAACATAGTGGAGTGAGCGAATGAAATTTATTGTTTTTGCAGAAGATTGGGGGAGCCACCCTAGTAGTACTCAGCATTTATTTTCAGAGCTTGCAAAAAGACAGCAAGTGAATTGGGTTAATTCTGTAGGAATGCGTAAACCTAGCGTAAAGCTGCACGATATAAAACGTATTTTTAATAAATTTAAGCAGCTATTTCAACCCTCTAATAATAGTAAAATAGCCACGCCTAAAAATATGACGGTATATAAACTGCCTATTTTACCATGGCATGATAATCGCTTAGTGCGCTGTTATAACCGTTGGGTTTTCTCTCGTCATATTGGTGCTCATAAAACCAGTGAACCTATTGTATATTGGTTAAGTGTGCCAACGGCATGCTATCTGTTTGATAAAAGAGCCACCGACTCGCTAATTTATTATTGTGGTGACGATTTTAGTGCGCTGGCTGGGGTTGATCCTATGCTGATTGCGCCTTTTGAGCAGCAGCTGATTAAAAACGCAGATCTTATTTATGTGATCAGCGAGTTATTAAAAACTAAAATGCCTGCTGAAAAAACTAAGTTACTAACACATGGCGTGAGCTTTGATTTATTTACGAGTAATGTCGACAAAGCCGCAGAAATCAGCGCTATTAAAACCCCCATTATTGGCTTTTATGGCAGTATCAATGCCTGGCTAGATATCCCTTTGTTAATGGCGTTGGCCACTGCTAGGCCGCAATATCAATTGGTATTAGTTGGCGATATTACCACTCCCATTTCAGGGTTGTTGCAGTTTAAAAATGTAACGCATATTAGTGCGGTTGAGCATAAACGGTTGGTATCTTTCTCGGCTCATTGGGATGTATCTATTTTACCATTTGTCGATAATGAGCAAATTAGGGCTTGCGACCCGCTTAAATTAAAAGAATATTTAGCGGTAGGCAAACCGATAGTCGCAACCGATTTTGCGGCAGTGAATCATTATCACTCGCAAATATTTATCGCTCAGTCACAGAATAACTTTATTGATAAAATTGATCAGGCGTTGTCACTCAGTCAAGCAAAATTAAGTTTATTGCATGCAGTCCAAAAAAACATAGCGAAAGAGCATAGCTGGCCGGTAAAAGCTCTCACTGTGATCAACGATCTACAAATATTAAATCCCTCCGATTAAACCATAACTATAATATTGGCGCGCCCTGTGCAACTACTCCATTAAAGAAGGCTATTTACGCTGTAAATTTTTATTTTGCAAATAGCCGCAAAGCTTCGCATAGCAATATGCAAATCAATGGGTAGCGAATATGTTAGTTAGAGAGCAAATAAAAAGATTACTTTATTTAGCTTTGTACGCTGTTTACACCAGGGCAAAGTTATTTGTTTTGCCGTTGCTGATTGTACCCGTAGTAGTGATTGTATTAGCGGCAACGTCACAAAAACAATATACAAACCACGCCACTATTCTTATAGAAGAATCGGCGCTGCTTAATCCCTATTTAGATGATTTGTCGTTCTCGTTTGATTTATCAAATAGGATGGCAGCTTTGCGTACCTTAGTGATCAGCCGCAAAGTTCTGATTGCCGTGGCAAAAGAAACCAATTTAGTACCAAAGGATGCATCTCCCGCCAAAATAGAAAAAATACATCAAGAGCTTTCACAGGCGCTTTCCTTATCATTGGTGGGAGACGAGCTAGTTCGGGTTAACTTTATTTGGCATGACCAAACCCAAATGAAGGCAGTGCTAGAAAAAGTGGTAGAGAAATTTATAGAAAGTTTATTAGCCCCAACGAAAGCATCACTGGATACCTCTGAGCAATTTTTTTATCAGCAACTGGTAAGTTTAAGAGAAGAGTTGGAGATTTCTGAGGCTTCATTGGCAAGCTTTAAAGCAAAAAACAGTAATACCTTACCCGCTGTTTTACACAGTAATAGGCAAACTTTCGATAAGTTATTAAGTGATCAACAACAAAAGTCCATTGTGCTCTCAGGCGCTAATGCCAAGCTTGAGGCACTTACTACAAAAATGGGTCAAGCAAACCCGATTCTCGGTCGTATAGAAGAGAAAATAATTACTGCAGAATCAGAGCTTAGTGTTTTAAAAACTCGTTATACCGATAAACACAGCAAAGTGGTATCCAAAAAACGTGAATTACTCAGTATTAAAGCGCGGCAACAAGCGTTAATTGAAAGTGGTAAAGGCCTTGATGCCACTAATATTGATCAGCTTTGGCAAATGGCTAATACCTTACCCAGTGGAAATGACAATGAAAGTAATGTGTTGGTGTCACAAATACTCGCTCTAGAAGAAGCTAAAAATAATGTTCTGCAGCATCAGCAAGAATACGACATGTTAGAAAAACAAGTCAATTCAGTAAGTGATCGCTTATTAGTAACTAGTGATATAGAAAAACAACTTAGAAAGCTCGAGCGTGACTACGATGTTAAACAGTCATTATATAAAGACATGTTAGGGCGTTACGAAATGGCAAAAGTGACAGGCAAGCTGGTTAAGTATGAAGGCCCTGACAAAGTTAAAACCATTGAGCGAGCTTATAGTCCCACTCAACCAATTAATACTTCACTCGTGGTGGCAATTATTATGGGTATTGTTTTAGGCATATTTACCAGTGTCACCTGTGTGTTTGTTGCTACCTTATTCGACAGTCATTTAAAAGATATTCAAACCATTGAAAAACTATCGTCATTAGACGTGGTTACCATTTTACCCATTGTTGGTCACAGCACGTTACATGCTGGGGTTAGTCCATCAATGCACTTCCTTAGTGAGGGAAATTAACATGAACGTTTTACATTTAGTTCAACACTTTAAAATAGGTGGGCTGGAAAAAATGGCCGTGACTTTAATGCAAAAAAGTCGATTTGCAGACACCAGTATTATTGTTTCTTTGGAAGGGACTGAACGGGACGCAATAAATGAATGGCCCGCACTGTCAGCCTTTGATCAAAAACTTATAAGCTTAAACAAAGCCCCTAAATTTGAACTAAGTGTAATTAAAAAGCTTAGTGAAATAATTAAAAAACATAATATTACAGTGATTCATAGCCATCACATTGGCCCAATGCTTTACGCTAGCCTCACCTGTTTAGTTAACCCGAGTGTTAAACACGTATCGACAATTCATGATGCGTGGTATTTAAAAAATTTTAAACAGCGAGTGATCACAAAGGTATTGAATAAGCTAACTAAAATCCATTGGGTGGCTGATGCAAACGTGGTCGCTAATGAGTTTTATAACGAAACTGCTATTAAAGCTGATAGTACTATTCTTAACGGCATTGATTTTCAGCAGTTTATAGATACAGATGACGCTACTGCACGGATTAAGCTTAACTTACCGCACGACAAAAAACTTATTGGCTGTTCTGCGCGTTTAGAGCCAGGTAAGGGTCATTTAGATTTAATTAAATTACTGCCCGCGCTACCCAAAGAGATTGAACTCGTATTTGCTGGGAATGGCAGTTTACGTTTTTCATTGATGAGTGCTGCAGTGTCACTAGGTGTGGTAGAGCGAGTACATTTTTTAGGAAATGTGCAGCATATGGAATTATTTTATTCTGCCATTAATGTGATGTGCTTGTACTCGCAACGAGAGGGCTTACCTCTATCTATTTTAGAGTCGATGGCATGTGGCAAAGTAATAGTGGCAACTGATGTCGGTGGCATTAGCGAAGTGGTCAGTAATGAGCAGGGTATTTTAGTAAAGCCTAATGATTCTTTTGGCTTAAAACTTGCCCTATTGAAAGCATTGGAAATGAAGCACGGGCAATGCATTCGAGAGTATATTCTCTCAATTGCGGATGCAAACACAATGAGTGAAGCCTATGACCATTTTTATAATGGTTTAGCTTCATAAGGGGATTACAATGACTTTTTTACTGATTACATTGGCGATTTTGATAGTGTTGGTATTGTACCATCATGTTGGTTACTTATTGTTATTAAAGCTTTTTAGTAACGATGAAGCAAACGTCGAATCAAGCGCTACCCCGCCAACCACGCGCTTTGGTATTTTAATGTGCGCCTACAACGAGCAAGAACATATTCGTGAAAAGCTCTATAACCTGGGCTCTATGTTATACAGCACAGAGCAGTATGCTATTCATATTTACCTTGATGGCTGTACAGACAAAACCTATGACGAGGCGATGATTGCTCAATCGCATCTTGCAAAGCAAAATGTAGTGTGCCATTTGCATTTTAATAAGGTCAATAAAGGCAAGTCGTTTGGTGTTAATGAGTTAATAAAACTAACCAAGCCAAATTACGATGTATTACTGTTCACCGATGTTAGTGCGTTACTGAGCGTTGATGTACTAAATAAAATTGATACTGATTTTAAAGACCCTCAGGTCAATGTGATCACTGGGGTTTATATATTAGATGACTTAGCCACCAAAGAGCAGCAACAGTATTGGCAATATCAAAATAAAGTAAAAAGTATGGAGTCATCATTAGGCGCTGTTATTGGCGTACCTGGTGCCATGTTTGCTATACGCGCCGAATATGCTCAGTTATTAGATGCGAGCACTATAAACGATGATTTTATTTTGTCGATGAAAGCACTTAATAAAGGTGGTAAAGCGCTAGTAAATAGCGAGATCAACATTGTTGAACGTGAATGCGATAAACAAAGCCATGATTACGCAAGAAGAGTAAGGTTAGGTGCTGGCAATTGGCAACAAATTAAAATGCTGTCTGAGCTATTTAATCCAAAATTAGGCTGGGTAAGCTTTAATTATATTTCGCACAAGGTATTACGTGGCATTATGCCCATTATACTGGTACTGATTTATGGATTACTAATTTTTCTGGCGGTTTTTTCTAACGTGTTTTTAGCCAAAGTAGCCTGTATTACATTAGCCGTTGTACATGGACTGGGTGCATTAAAACAGCTTTTGAGCATAAAGACTAAATGGCCGGTGATCGACAGTATTAACTATATTGTAGCGGCATACTTGTGTGCTTTTTGGGGGATTATTAAATTTGAACGCGGTGAATATAGTGAGCATTGGCAGCGCGTTCACCAAACTAAGCAGTCTAATAATCTTGTGATTAGAGCAGTAAAGCGCGGCATTGATATTTTAGGCTCCACTATTGGCCTAATTATTCTGTCTCCTGTAATGCTCATGGTTGCATTGGTGATTAAGTTCAGCTCTAAAGGACCAGTGTTGTTTAAACAGTTACGAGTAGGGCAGAGTGATGATGACTTTGTGGCACTTTTTAACGTATTAAAATTTCGCTCTATGGTGGTTGATGCTGAGGTTAAAAGTGGAGCGGTGTGGGCAAGTAAAGATGATCCGCGTATTACCTCGGTAGGGCGGTTTATTCGCAAAACAAGATTAGATGAATTACCACAGTTATGGAATGTACTCATAGGCGATATGTCGCTGATAGGGCCACGTCCTGAACGACCTGTTTTTTATTTAAAACTTGAAAAAGATATTCCGTATTTTTGTCAGCGTACCTATGGCATAAAACCAGGCATATCTGGGTTAGCACAAGTGATGAATGGTTATGATGAAACTATTGATGATGCACGCAATAAAATTGGCTGGGATTACGCCTATATGTTGAGCACCTCATCAGCTCGTAGCTGGTGTTATATGGAATTGACTATTTTATTTAAAACATTGGTTGTTATTTTTACTGGTAAAGGCCAATAACCCGCTTCGCATAATGCAATTGCACACCCAAAAAGCAATTGCATTATGCACTTCTATTTCAAAAATCAATTAACAAACCATTAAAGTTAATATATTTCAGTGGTTTAAGTTTGGCATTCTTCTTGTAACTGTCTATTTGAGTTCATACTTTTAATAGGTAATTAAAATGAAAAATGTAGCCAACAAAACCGATCAAACCGTTATTACCATTCCTGATGACTTTTCAGGCTTTGCTGTCGATGAGCTAAAAGATCAGTTTGAGCTGCTCGTTGAGCAAGACTCGAATTTTGTTGTTTTAGACTTTTCTAAAACCGAATTTATCGACTCTTCAGGAATAGGTGCTATTGTTTTTCTATATAAAAGAATTGAAAAACATAGTAATAAGCTATCTTTACTTAATGTCACAGGACAACCGTTTAAGTTAATGAATTTATTAAGAGTGGATAAAACCATTCCATTTATTGACGCTGTGTAGAGGTTACCAGGGAGAGTTTTATGAAGGCGCGCATAGCAATTGTCATTTTCATATTTTTAGGTGGGTGTGCTTCTTGGCCGGATGAAGGACAAGGAGGTATGGCCGAAAAATACCAAAACTATCCATTAGATGATCAGCAGCTTGATGAAACATTTAATCAACCTGAGGGTATTGTTCGTAGTGAGTTTGAGCACTTAGAACTTAAGCTTGAATTATTAAAGTCGCAAGATATTAATGCCTGTATGCCAGCGCAGTTATTAAAAGCTCAAATTTATGAAAATCGTATCCGACGTTTAATTGCAGCCCAAATGTGGGAAGACGCGGAGCACGACTTATTAATTCATTATCATGGCCTTAATCAATTAGCTAATCACTTTGATACCGTTAGAAAGTTGACTAATTGCGCTGCATCGACTGATGAACAACCCGCTTTAGTTAATGTAAAAGAGCAAATAGCGGAGTTGTTAAATAGTGATAACCAATTTGCATTCAATGCCTTTGAAATAACCCCTAAATATGCCGTACGGGTTGCTCAAGCAGCCGATTTAATTAAACAATTAGAAAGTATTAGTATTTTGCTTATCGGGCATACTGACTCTGTAGGCAGTAAAAATAGTAATTATGAGCTGGCTTTAAAGCGCGCTGAAACTGTTAAGCATTGGCTGGGTGTTTATGGCGTGCCTACCTATAACATTACCACTTTAACCCAAGGCAGTTTAAAACCATTTAGTGAGTCGGAGCAAAGTGAGCAAAAACGCCATTCAGACCGCCGAGTTGAGGCTATTATATTAGATGCTAACGCGCAAAGTGAAAATAGCAAACAAGTAAAGTCACTAATGAATTGGACTAAAATTATTGAAAAGAAAAAGGAGTAACGTATGAGATTTATTTTTACTGTCTTCATTTTTTTCTTTTTAATAACGAACTCTACGTTTGCAGCGCAAGCCGATGAATCCATAGTACAAGCAGGTAATAAGCTGTTTTTATATGTGCCAGGGGAACTTGAATTTGAAACAACTTTTGAGGTCGACAAAAAAGGTCAAATTAATATACCTGAGGTGGGGCAGTTTCAGGTAGGTAATAAAACGGTTGCGCAAATAGAGGCAGAACTTAAACCTATTCTTGCAGAGTTGTTTGTTGCAATAGATGACTTTTATGTGGAGCTGAGAAGCAGAGATATATTTATTAATGTTTTAGGGTATGTGATCACACCCTCACAGGTGAGTATTCCCGATGATGGTAATATTCAAATGGTGATAGCTAAAGCAAATGGCCTAAGACCTGGCGCACAGCTCGATCGCTTACAAATAAGGCGCAAAGATGAAGTAATTGAATTTAATTACAAAGCATATTTAGACTCAGGCGACATAAATTTATTACCAAAGCTTAAAAGTGAAGATACTGTGTTTGTGCCTGTTTCTCCACTCCTTGGTAACGTACAAATTGATTTTGATGCACAAACGCTTAGTGCTACAGGGGATGCAAGCGACAACAGTGCCATTACTATGCTTGGCGAAGTGCATAACCCTGGTAGTTTTTCGTTTAAAGAAAATATGACGCTTCTAGATGCGCTGATGCGGGCGGAAGGGGTTACTCGCTATGCGGATGTAACTAAAATTAGAGTGATTGTTGATAAAGCTCCTGTTATTTTTGATTTAAAAGCATATTTAGATAAACCTACCGATAGCAACATGCCGCTACTAAAAGCGGGATCAACCATATATGTGCCGATTATGGTGGATGATGTAAATACCACATCGCGCACGGTTTATATTATGGGTGAGGTACAAAAGCCCGGTGCCTATGAGGCTGCCGACAGTACTAACTTTTTAGACATTTTAGCAAATGCAGGGGGCCCAACGCGCTTTGCAGAAACACGGCAAATAAAAATATTAACCCCTGCCGGAGAGAGCATACTTTTTGATTTACAGGGTTATAGTGAGGGATTAACCACCGCTAAAGTGCCCGATTTAAACCCCGGTGATGTAATATTTGTTCCTGAAAAAATAGATGTTAACGAAAAAAGCTGGTTAAAAATTCCGACAAAACGAGCGATTAAAATTATAGGCGCTATTCAATCTCCTGGTCGTTATGAGTGGAGTGATGAAATGGACTTTACTGATTTGTTAGCGCATGCTGGTGGCCCTACTAAAGGGGCTAACGTGAACGATATTAAAATTTTGCGAAATGGCGATGTCACCCAGCGATTTGATCTTGAAAAGTACACCATTACTAACGGTGAAATTGCGCTGCCGAGTTTAATTGCTGGCGATACTATTATTGTTGAAGAGTTACCAGTAGACCCCGGAGACAATAAATCGCAATGGATACGTCAAGAATCGAGCAAGTCTATTTATATCATGGGGCAAGTAGGTTCCCCTGGGCGCTATGCGTTCAATGACAATATGCATTTTATTGATATTTTGGCAGCAGCAGATGGTCCTAATGGTAGTGCGGATATTCGTAATATTAGAGTTACGCACCGTAATGGTAATCGCGCTCGAGTGAGCAAACTTGATTTAGCGATGTATTTTGAAACTGGTGATGAAACGTTATTTCCTCATGTGTCACCCGGCGACACAATATTTATTCCAGAAAAAGACAAAGATTGGTTACGTACCCCTAAAGAGCGAGTTGTTCGTATTATGGGAGCAGTGCAAAAGCCGGGTCGATATAACTTTGATGATACGATGTCTATTTTAGATGTGCTTGCTGAAGCTGGAGGGCCGTCAAGTTCAGCTCTCATTGACAAAATAGTGGTTGTTAACCATTCATGCTGTAAAGAACAATCTCGCGTGTTTAATCTTGAGGAATTTATAAAGTCTCCAAACTCGGCCAATATTCCGGTACTTAGAGCTGGAGATACGCTATATGTGCCCGATAAAGGTCAAGACCTAATTAGTCAATTTAAAGATAACTTCCTCGACTTTATAACCATAATTGCCTTGGTGATAAGCTTATGAACTTGATACCTGGGCAGTACCATGAACTAGAAACCATCTGTAACACCTTGATTGATGATGAAGCACGGTGCGTGACGTTTATTTCTTTGTACGGTGGCGAAGGTTCATCCACAGCCTGTATTAGTGTTGCTCAACGTTTAAAAAGTCAAAATAAGTCAGTACTCGTTATCGACCTTAACCCTATTAGTTCGTTTCGTTTAGACAAACAGCTGCCTACATTGACTAAGTTGTGGCGTTTTGATGATATTTCCTGTCAGCTCAGTGTTATGCCTTATCAAGGTATTGAAGTACTTACAATTCACAATTTAGAGTCAATTGATTCAGCAAAAAACAAACATGTTTTAAATGAAGCGGTACTGCGTTTAAAGCAAGAATATGATTATGTGTTGCTGGATATGTCGCCAGCATTAAAGTTAAATCGTAATAATGTACCACTGCATTCTTTAAGCTTATGTAGCGAGCTGACCTTGGTTACTATTGCGCTAGGTATTAATAATGAAGAGTCGTTATGTCAAGGCGTTGCAGAACTTAAGCAAGCGGGTCATAGCAATATAAAGTTACTGGTAAGTCAACATAGCTTTGCTCCTTTAGGGGAGCGCATGCTACTGCTCTTCCAACGACATTCTTCAAAATGGCCAAGGTTGTGCGCTTTTTTAACCAGCAAAATAAACAAGCAAAAGTGGTTGTTTAAACATTACTGAGACTTTTATGGATATATTATTTGAGCGGCGTTTTGAATTATTATGGCCGACCTTAACTGAAATACGCCAAGTACTTAAGCATGTACTGGGCGCTTTATCGGTGACCAGAGATGAAGCGGATGCAGCAGGCTTAGTCGCAACCGAATACCTAACTAACTTAATTCGCCATAATGAGGGCGATGAGCAGCTTATAATGTTGCGTATTAACCAAATAAATCATGATACTTACCAATTAACTTTTATAGATGAACTTAAGCCTTATAATTTATTTAAACAAAACAACTCATCATGGACATTAGCATCGGATGAGTTGGTAGAAGGAGGGATGGGGGTCGAGCTTATTCGCCATTACTTTGCTGATGCTACCTATGACACGCGAGCAGGTAAAAACTATTTTTCTTTTCCTTTAACGAACATTGATAAGCGACCGAGTATTATTTATGTCGACGATGACATCACTCAGTTGGCATTAATGAGCGCCTACCTAAAAGATAAATTTAATGTCATCACCTGCGAAAACATAGAGGCTGGTTGGCAAGCTATTTTAACCTCTGATGCTAGTATATTGTTACTTGATCATAAACTTAAACAAGGAACGTGTGAGCCATTACTGGAAAAGCTTAATAAATCGAATTTAAAATCTCAGTTATCGGTGGTGATGTTAACTGGCGATGATAGCGAAGAAGTGATCAGTAAAATTAATCGATTAGGGGTTGATGATTACTTAATAAAACCAGTTAAAAAAAATAAGTTATTACAAAGCATAGAGCGAGTAACTCATCGATTTGCATACTTGTCCTATCAAAGTACATTCGGATTAACACCTTCTAAAGTGCTTTTAGGGCATGGAAAAACAGCGCATATTTTTGGCTCTATTAGTGTGGGTAATGGCGGTGACTTTTTTATGCCAATTAATGATGAAGGTACTGCTTTTATACTCGGTGATATGATGGGCCATGGCTTACAAGCGCTCAAAGAAAGCTTTGCTATAAAAGGTTTTATAAGTGGCTTTTTAGCGACCGGGTTAGCGTATCAAGAAATGCTCGTTGCGCTGAATAATGCGCTTTATAAACAGCAATTATGTAAATCAAGCTTAGTCACTTTAATGATTTGTTTTTTAGAAAATAATAAGTTGTATTGGCTCAATGCTGGCCATCCCGCACCGGTTATTATCAGTAAAAATGGTGAGCTATCTCAGCTAAATGGTACCGGACCATTGCTTGGGCTGTCTAATGATCATCAATATACTTTATATGAAGCCAAGCTCGATAATGTTGAACACATTATACTTTACACTGATGGTTGGACGGATAACCGCTTTACCGATAAAGACGAAATGACTGAATTAAAAAAAATCATCCCTATGCAAAGCTCCTCAGCAGAGGATTTTGCACACTCGTTATGGAAAAATTCTCAGGTTGCGCTTTCTAAAGAAGTGGATGATGCCTCATTAATAATCATCAATTGAATTTGATTTAATTAACTATGTATAGTTAACTTAATATCCATAAGTTAATATTTTTTCTCTAAATAATTCTTAGCGAGTCGCTAAAAGGAATGGGATTATGCCACCAACAATACTGATTGTAGAAGACACCCAGTCGCTTGCTATGATGTATCAGTCTTATCTTTTACCGACAGGTGTAAACACACTGGTGGCAAATGATGGGGCAACCGCTCTTGATATTATTAATAAAATAAAACCCGACCTGATAGTGCTTGATGTCATGTTACCCGACATGAACGGGCTAGATATTCTAGCTCAGCTAGAACCTGATAACTTTCCGCAAGTTGTTGTATTAACTGGGCATGCTACCAAAGAAATGGCGATTCAAGCGATTAAGTTAGGCGCTAGTGATTTTTTAGAAAAGCCTGTAGAGGCAGAACGTTTTCGTATAACTATTAACAACACTCTCAAAATAAAAGATTTAAAACAAACGGTCACCAAGTATAAAAATATTTATGAAAATGGCCGTTACTTTGACTTGATTGGTAGCTCCAAGCAAATGCAATCGGTGTATCAAGTTATTAGCTCTGCTGCAGCGAGTAAAGCCACAGTCTTTATTACCGGTGAAAGTGGTACTGGCAAAGAGCTTTGTGCACGGGCAGTTCATCAAGCCTCTACTCGTGCCGACAAGCCCTTTGTTGCACTTAATTGTGCTGCTATCCCCAAAGATTTGATTGAAAGTGAAATATTTGGCCATTTAAAAGGTGCTTTTACTGGAGCAATTGCAAACCGATTGGGTGCCGCAGGGCAGGCGGATGGGGGGACATTGTTTTTAGATGAGTTATGTGAAATGGATATTAATTTACAAAGTAAATTACTTCGTTTTATTCAAACAGGTACTTATCAACAAGTCGGTAGCGAAAAACAAGTTAAGGTTGATGTGAGGTTTGTTTGTGCTACCAATAGAAACCCGCTTGCTGAGGTTGAGGCAGGTCGATTTAGAGAAGATTTGTATTACAGATTACATGTTATTCCTATTGAGTTGCCGCCACTTAGAGAGCGCGGCAGAGATATTATCGAAATAGCGCAAGCGCTATTTATTAAAATAGCCAAGGAAGAGCAACATCCTTATAAAGGGATAACCGATGATGTGAAGCACTTTTTAGCACAATACGATTGGCCTGGTAATGTTAGGCAGCTGGAAAATGTGATCCGTAATATTTTAGTGCTTAACCCACAAGAGTGGATTGATGTATCTATGCTACCAGCATTGCCACAAAGCCCGCAAAAAGAGTCAGGTAACGAGGGGCTGGTTAAAGAGCAACATACATCGTTACCAGTTCAAGAGTTTGAAGAGTTACCGCAGGTTGAAAGTGAGGTTAAGGCTTTGTGGATCGCCGAAAAAGAATATATAGAGCGGGTCATAAAAATATGCGCAACTAATATTCCCAAAGCTGCCGCTCTTTTAGATGTAAGCCCTTCAACCCTGTACCGAAAAATTAAAGGGTGGGAAGAAAATTTATAATAATGTTTTTGCTGTATAAGCATTTTGCAGCAAGTTAAATTGTTTTCTACCTGAAAAACGCTCCTCAAGCATAGTGTATGCTGAGTGTGCCATTTCGCTTTTTTGCGTTGTAGATAAGGCAAGTAATGATTCTATCGATTGTTGGCACTCTAGTGTATTTGCTGATTTCATTAAAAAGCCATTAACCCCATTGTTTATAATGCTAGGAATAGCACCCACAGGGCTGCTAATAACTATTTTATAATGCGCCATACTTTCTAGAAGCGTCATAGGCAGGCCTTCTTCTCTTGAGCAAATAAGTAGGGCATCTAAATGCTGCCAAATATCGTCTCGGGCTGTTAAGCCATGGTAATTAAGGTTGTTTAGCTGTGGAATACGATCACGCATCGGGCCATCACCAAAAAGGTGAAACTGCACCTGTTTATTAGTCTGCATACTTTCAGCTAACTCATAAAATATATCAGGGCCTTTTTCATAAGATAAGCGCCCAACAAACCCGATTCTAAGTAACGGTTGTGCAAAATCAGTGCTGGGAGGTTCGGTTATTGCTATGAAGTTTTCTAGTAATTGAGCATTTGTTATTGTTTTAATTATTTTTTCAGACACTGCAAAGTTGGTTGATAATCGACTAAGCCATAAATCTAGTCTGTTATAAAGCCACATCTTTCCTTTGCCAGTTTCCCCCGCGTGATAGGTACTAACACAATGATTATTCGTGATCTTACATACTAAACGCCCCAAAATACCGGCTTTGTAACCATGGGTATGAATAACTGTATTGCGATCATAACTGCGAAACCGTTTGATTAAACTAATGAGTGTACCTTGCAGAAAATTATACGGTATGCTTTGCTTATCAAGTAACTCGTAAAACTCATTATTCCCATGATTTTTATAAAATAAAATTGAACAACTAACCTGATTTCTGTGAAGCAGCTTGTATAACTCTATAATATGAGTTTCAATACCACCAATCATTGAAGAGTCTACAAACAATATAATCTGATTATTCACAATGAGCTCCAAAAGAAAATTATGATAGATACATCTGTAATAGAACAACTAAAGTATGATGTTGGTGATAGTATGGCCATTGAACTGATAAACGTTTTTGTTGATGAGTCTAAAAAGTTAGTGGCGCAAATGCTTTCCTCAACCGATGCCGCAGAAATTGAACTGTGCGCTCATAGCTTAAAAAGTAGCGGTTATAGTTTTGGTGCAACAAGATTAGCGCAAACGTGCCAGCTTATTGAGCAGCAAGTTAAGGTCAATGGCTTAGACACCGAGGTTGTAACCCTCTTAAAGTTAGCTGATGCACAAAGTAAAAAAACCTTCGAACATATGAGAGAACTTACCCAAAATCATTAAGCGTGTTTTTCAGTATTAAAAGAGCTTTTTAATAACTCTGAAAATACATTTTTTAGTTCATTAATATTATGTAAATGCTTGCCTGTTTCCTTACACTTCTCTCCCTGTTGTAAAATTTCAATAATGGCAGAAGGAGAAATACTTAAATCGTATACTTTAGTGGCGAGCTTCTTTTGTAACCAGTCAATGCCGGCAATTTTTGTATGTTGCATCACGCTGCTTTCTTGCGCTGTGTTTTCAATAAATACTCTACACGCAGAGGTTTTTTTTATTGCTTCAGTGATTTCTGTAATTAAAAAAGCAGGCATTACGCTAGTAATAATACTACCTGGGCCAATGATTATTAAATCGGCATCTAAAATAGCCTCAATAGTACCTGTTGCTGGCGGCACTGCTTTTGATAAGTAAACGGTGCTTGGTAGCTCGTTTAAGGCATCAATCGCGCATTCACCAAATATTTTTTCACCATTGTTTAGCTCGGCTACTAAATCTGTGGGTAAATCAGACATAGGCAACACAGTCTCTTTGTTACCAAGCAAATGGTTAAAAGCAGCAATAGCTTGAGTGGGAGACTGTGTTTGCTGGATTAACCCCAGCAGTGTTAAATTTCCTAAGCAATGACCCGCCATATCACCATGAGTAAACCTATGTTCATACATAGCCTGGGCTTGGGTACCTTCACCGGCAAGTTGAACACAGCAGCGCCTTATATCACCTAAAGCGATACAATTTTGCTCCTCTCTAATGCGTCCAGTGCTACCACCATTATCAGTAGTCGCTACAATCGCTGTTAGGTGGCTACATAAGGGTTTTATCGCACTTAATACTTGCGCTAATCCGTGACCCCCACCAATACATACTATCTTCATAGCTATGCCTTAATGTATTTATTTATATTAATAAAGCAGAAATCATTCCATCCTGCCAAAAAAATAACTCAATGATTTATATTAAATTTTGTTCTATATTTATTAGTCATAACATCGATTTTGGTATTTTTTGCAAAACGCGATGCATTTTAGCTGAGGGAATGGGTATGCAACGTAATGAATTAATGACTCTTACGGAACTACAGAAGCAGTTAGCGTTATTGCACCAGTGTGATGATGAAATTGATATTTTAGCCACTATGTCAGCTTTACTACAGCCATTGCTTCAATACCAAGACTGCATAGTTTTAAAGAAAACACATCATCATTTTTTAACTATCGGCACAACTAATATCGATTTTTATGAGAAAACATGGCCACCATGTGCTGCATTTATTCAGGCTCTAAAAAAAGGTTACTCATATAGTTGCAATCCCTTGCCAGAACAATTATTTGCTTTATCAGAAGAGGTGAATAACCAGAATAAAAAGACAGCGTTGTTAATGGGGGTTGATACGGGTAAAGAGCAGTGCTTATTTATTTTCACCCATGTGATCAATAATATTAACCATAATATTTTGGCTTCACACTCAATAATTTTGTTTCTTCAGCAAGTATTTCACGCTTTTCTTCAATTAAATAAGTTACATGCGCAAACCCATCAATCTGTTTTACTACTTGATAAATTTTCTCAGCTTTCTACATTATTTAAAG
The DNA here is from genome assembly GCF_005887265.1 of Pseudoalteromonas sp. S1608. Classification (GTDB taxonomy): domain Bacteria; phylum Pseudomonadota; class Gammaproteobacteria; order Enterobacterales; family Alteromonadaceae; genus Pseudoalteromonas; species Pseudoalteromonas undina. The sequence continues at coordinate 4,431 of NZ_PNDK01000024.1, read as the reverse complement.
AATTAGCCAGTGAGTGGTTTTGGCGAACCGAGCCAGATATGACCTTTACCAGCGTTAATAATTTAGAAAGAGAAGATAATACCTATGCGCAAATATTTATTAATAAAACCATTGAGTCTTTGCGTACTAAAAATGAGCAAAAAAACACGCTGAAATGGCAAGCTTTTGCTGCACTAGTCGCTGAGCATGAGGATTTTAATGGTTTTGAATTTGAGGTTAAGGCCCCGATACCTTTGTGGGTATCGCTCAATGGTAAGTCGCAATTTGACGAAAACGGAAATTTCATTGGCTATTTAGGTATTGCCAAAGATATCACAGTCTCAAAAGAGCGAGAGACTGCACTTGAAAATGAAAAGCTTAAAGCTGAGGAAGCCAGTAAAACAAAAACAAAATTTTTAACCATCATGTCGCATGAAATAAGAACCCCCATGAATGCGATTATGGGGATGATAGAGTTATTAATAGATACCGATTTAACTCAAGAGCAACGTCAATGGTTGAATTATGCAAACTCTAGTGCTGATATTCTTTATGGATTAATTACCGACGTATTAGATTTTTCAAAAATTGAATCAGGGACTGTATTAATCGCCAATAAACCGCTAAATGTAAAACTGCTTATTGAGAATATCGTTGGGCAATTGCATATTATTGAAGACAGTGAAGATATTATTTTTTCAGTTTCGATTAATGACGATATCCCTACCTATATTATGGGTGATGAATTTAGGCTGGGGCAGATACTATTTAATCTCATTGGCAACGCATTCAAGTTTACTCACTCAGGACATATTGCATTATGTGCAAATATTGTAGATGACAAACTAAAATTTACTATCGAAGATTCAGGGGTAGGCATTGCAAAGAAAGATCTAAGCTTTATATTTCAGCCGTTTCGACAAGTTAACGAAGGTATAAACAGAAAAAATGAAGGAGTAGGGTTAGGCCTCAGTATTTCAAAAAATCTAATTGAGCTTATGGGGGGCTCTATTAATGTTGAAACGCAGTTAGGGTTAGGTAGTACATTTACTATTTTACTGCCATTTAAAGAAGCGATTATTGATGAAATTAAACCCGAGTTTTCATCAAAACAGCCTGTACTATCAGTTCTGGTTGCTGAAGATAATAAAACCAATCAAGTGCTTATTAAGGCGTTTTTACAAAAGCTAAATCACAAAGTCACGATTGCAAATGATGGAGTGGAAGCAATTGAGTTTATGAAACTCAAACATTTTGATTTAATTTTAATGGACATCATGATGCCGACTATGGATGGACTAAGCGCCACGCAGCATATTCGTCATGAGCTGTTAAGTGATATTCCTATTTTTGCACTAACCGCAAATGCTTCAACCGATGACAAGGCATCATGTTTTAAAGTAGGTGTTAATAAAGTGCTTACCAAGCCTATTAAGTTTGAAACCTTAAAAGCGTCTTTAAGTACGCTTTTATAGCCGGTAATAAAAAAGGCCATAATTAGGAATAATCATGGCCTTTTCTAACGTTATAGTTTGTTATTCTATATTCTGAATTTGCTCACGCATTTGCTCTATCAATACTTTTAGCTCAACTGCAGCATTGGTGATGTCGCTGTTGATTGATTTAGAAGCTAGGGTATTTGCTTCACGGTTAAACTCTTGCATCATAAAATCTAAACGACGACCACAAGCACCACCTTTACTCAAAATTTTACGTGTTTCTTTAACGTGCGATTTTAAACGATCAAGTTCTTCTGCTACATCTTGCTTTTGTGCAAGGTAAATCAGTTCTTGCTCAAGACGTGACTCATCAATATTTGTTGTTAAATCTTCAAGTTTTTGTATTAACTTTTCACGTTGCCATTTAGTAATTTCTGGCATGTGTGCTTCAACAATATCAACTTGCTCTAAAATGGCGGTTAATCGTGTAGTTATCATTTCTTCAAGGTTTGCACCTTCATCACCACGTGCCGATTTAAAGTCTTCAATTACTTGGTCAAGCCCAGTAATGAGTGCTGTATTTACACTATCCATATCAATTTCTTGCGCTTCCATCACGCCAGGCCAACGCAAAATGTCAACAGGATTAATATCACCATTGCTTTGTTGTTGTACCCACTTAGCACTATTAATTAGCTGCTCAGCAAGAGATTGATTAATTGATAATTCACCAACATGTGCAGGGTTTGCTACAAATTTTAAGAAAACTTCGACCTTACCACGCTGTAAGTGCTTACGCAGACGCTCGCGTATAACGGGCTCCATGCCACGAAATTGCTCTGGTGCACGAATAAAGGTTTCAAGATAACGTTGGTTCACTGAGCGAACTTCCCACGTGCCAGTGCCCCATTCGCCTTTTATTTCGCGACGCGCATAAGCTGTCATACTGTGGATCATGGATGTTTTCCTACATTTTTAAATACAATATTACGATTATTATACCGTAACACTGCCCAAGCTCTAAAGAAAATTTAACACTGCTGAGTGTTTTTTAAACACACTTTAATATAAATCAACATGGCATCTGTATTCACATCAACATATAATGTGGCAAATTCAGAATTAAGGGGATCGTCAATGCGTCCAAGCGAAAGAACACCTAATCAAATTAGACCGGTTACGTTTACACGTAACTACACTCTGCATGCTGAAGGTTCAGTATTGGTAGAGTTTGGCAACACTAAGGTACTTTGTACTGCGACAGTTGAGGCTGGCGTACCACGCTTTATGAAAGGCCAAGGTAAAGGTTGGGTAAACGCAGAATATGGCATGTTACCGCGCGCAACACACACACGTAATAGTCGTGAAGCAACGCGAGGTAAGCAGGGCGGTCGTACAATGGAAATTCAGCGTCTGATTGCTCGCTCTTTACGTGCAGCAATCGATCTAAAAGCACTCGGTGAAAACACAATTACTATTGATTGTGATGTAATCCAAGCTGATGGTGGTACACGTACAGCGTCTATCAGCGGTGCATGCGTTGCGCTAGTTGATGCACTAACGTATATGCGTGCAAAAGGGATGATTAACTCAAACCCACTTAAACATATGATCGCTGCTATTTCTGTTGGTATATATAAAGGCCAAGCGATTAGCGATTTAGAATACCTAGAAGATTCTGACGCTGAAACTGACATGAATGTAATTTTAACTGAAACCGGTAAAATTATTGAGGTACAAGGAACCGCTGAGGGTGAACCTTTCTCGTTTGACGAACTTGATGAGCTACTTACACTCGCTAAGCATTCAATTCGTGAAATTATTGATGTACAAAAGCAAGCACTAGCATAAATAGGTAACTGGCAATGAAAGAATATCAAAAAGAGTTTATTGAGTTTGCTTTAGAAAAGCAGGTATTAAAGTTTGGCGAGTTTACTTTAAAGTCTGGCCGTACTAGCCCTTACTTCTTTAATGCGGGTTTGTTTAATACAGGTCGTGACTTAGCGCGCTTAGGTCGCTTTTATGCAGCGGCACTTGAAGATGCAGCAATTGAATATGATGTACTATTTGGTCCTGCTTATAAAGGTATTCCAATTGCAACAACAACCGCAGTTGCGTTAGCTGATCATTATAATAAAGATGTACCTTATTGTTTTAACCGTAAAGAGAAAAAAGCACACGGTGAAGGTGGTAGCTTAGTTGGATCTGAGCTTAAAGGTAAGATCATGTTAGTTGATGATGTGATCACCGCCGGTACAGCTATTCGCGAGTCAATGGAAATTATTGCGGATAATGGCGCAGATTTAAGTGGTGTTTTAATTGCACTTGATCGTCAAGAAAAAGGTAAAGCAGAGCTTTCTGCTATACAAGAAGTAGAACGTGACTTTAATACTCAAGTTACTTCAATCGTTAAATTGGCTGATTTAATTAGTTACCTAGAGCTCCAAGGAACTATGGATGAGCATTTAGCCGCGGTAAAAGCTTACCGGGATCAATATGGTGTAGCATAAATAGTAGCCTCGCAAATGCGGGGCTTTATTTTGCCTAAAATAGAGCAAAAGTAACTCCTACTTATATTAAGGCTTTGCTAATACACATAAACAAAAGCCACCTTCAGGTAGGCACTATTAATAGCCGTGATTTTATTAATACTGTGGTATCACTCTTACCTACTTCAATTCACCGTAGTAACATTAACAGTATGCTAGCTGCAGCGTCTTATTTTCCTGACTTTGTTATATATGGGATCTATTCGGGTAGATTATTGCTAGTGATCATTATGATCATCTTAGTTGCGAGTGTTTTAATAGAGCTTATTTAAGTAGATATAACGGTTAAAAGCTTAAGTTACGTGTTTATTGTTAATAAATTGATAGTTATGTTGTGTTTTTAGTACCTATTGTTCAAATATCCAACGAACAGTCGTTTATTTCAAGTTTTCTTCAAAAAAGGGTTGATCTGTTTTCGGATCTCCCTATAATGCGACCCCACTGAGACGGGGAACGCCAACGCT
>NZ_PNDK01000023.1:0-79729 GCF_005887265.1 Pseudoalteromonas sp. S1608 | reverse complement strand
GCCTTTAGCCTTTAGCCTTTATTCAGCGGCTAAATAGTCCAACACCACTTGGTGATGATCTTTGGTTTTAAATTTATCAAACAAGTGTTTAATTTTACCGTCTTGGCCTACTAAGAAAGTAAGGCGGTGAATCCCGTCATATTCTTTGCCCATAAATTTTTTGTAGCCCCACACCCCAAATGCCTCAGCAATGGCATGATCTTCGTCAGAAAGTAAGTCAAAGTTAAGCTCTTTTTTAGTTTCAAAATTTTTAAGGCGCTTAATTGGATCTGGGCTTATGCCAACCACGTGAGTGTTAAATTTAGCAAGCTCGGCTTGTTGATCACGCAGGTTTTCGGCTTGTACGGTACAGCCAGGCGTTGACGCTTTAGGGTAAAAGTATACCAGCACTTGTTTTTCTTTTAATAACTCGCTGAGCACAACGGTTTCGTCATTTTGGTTTTGTAAGCTAAAAGCCGGTGCTGTGTCGCCACTTTGTAATGGGGTAATTTTGTTCATGCTAAACTCCTTAGCGAATACGTCGAAAGATGTAATCTACGTTTAAAACGTGCGAAAGGTTTTCAAAACTAATTTTAAATTGGTCAATGTCAACGTCAACGGGAATATTAAATTCAAGTTCACAGCGCATTTTAAGTTCAGTTTCTTCTTCGTAGGTATCTGATTTTAATGAGCAAATATTAATATTATTATCGGCAAAAAAGCGTGTTACTTTACTCAAGGTGCCAGGGGTGTCTATGCCAGTGTATTCTAGGGTGTAGCCTGCACAAAACTCGCTTTGATTATGGCTTGAAGTGCGTTTCATCATAGTAAGCAGGCCAAGCTCCATACCTTTGGTAGGGAGTGTATGCTCAATACGGCTAATGGCCGACATATCACCGCTCAGTAGCATAATAAAAGTAAGTTCGTTGCCTAAAATAGCAATGCGACTATCTATTATATTACAGTGGCAATCACTGACGAGTTGCGTAAGCTCACTAACGATGCCCGATCTATCTTCGCCAATTGCGGTTAAAACAATTTGATGATTTGAAAATGCAGTCATGGGTTTTAAAGTACCTAAGTTACTTGGATGATAACAACCGACTTGGCAACAAAAAATAAACACGTAGCGTTGCACGGCGGCAAAGTTTAACACAAAATCCGCGTTAAACTACAGTGACGGTTAATTTTAGGCGGTTAATAGTGCAGTGTTTCTTGTTTTTACAAGCTTGTGAAAGTACCATAGCAAAAATGTGTCTATTTGTAGCCTAGTCTGTCGGTCATCTTGTTGGCTTAATGCAGTTAGATAAGCAAATTATAAATGTAAAGTTAATATTGATTTTACACTGAACCAAATCGGTATTACCCACTCATATATTTGTTAAAACAATTAAGGGTATGCTAAGGAGAATTATCTGTGCAGTATTGGATCCCAAAAGCACTAGCAGTAAGTGTATTGGTAAGTTTGTCAGGGTGTAGTGTATTTACGAGTGATGCCCATAATGAGCGTAATTACCGCGCTCATGAGCCGGTTAAAACACCTGCTTCGTTATCACAACCCGCTCAAGATCCTGTTTATAAGATGGATGTGGGTCAATATGATAATAATCCGGAGGCAACAAACTATCGCCCGCCGGCGCAAGTGTTAACCATTGCTAAAGGCAGTTGGGTTGAGGAAGCAGATAAACAAGCACGTATTTATTTTGATAAAAATGATGGCATTGACGATTTAGATGTATTCATTTGGGACTCGATTCAAGCAGTGCTTGCTGATAACAACATTAGCGCGACACAACAAAACAAAATGCAAGGAACACTGGAAACAGATTGGTACGCCATTGTTAAGCCAGAAGAAAGCTGGTTATGGGGCGATGATGAAAGTGTTGATTTAGAACGTTTTAAATTTACTATTGAAGAAAAAGAGCATCAACGCACAGCATCATTAACGGCTGAGCTTATTGATTTCAAAGGTGATAAACCTCTGACTGATTTATTAAAACAACAGCTAGAAGTGCGCGCCCTTAATCAAGTGGTGAGTGAATTTGATTATCGCTATCGTCAACTTGAAGTTGATATGCGTAAGCGCCAAGGAATAATTTCATTAGAACTTGGGTTTGACAACAAAGGCAATGCAGCACTTGTTACTGAGCAAGCTTACGATACGGTATTCGATCGCTTTTCTGGATTCTTAGAGCGCTTATCTTTTACTATTGTTGAAATAAACCAAGAGACAGGTTTAATTACAGCAGATTATGCGAAAGTAGAAAGCAGTGTGTGGGATTCAATTTGGGGCGATGAACCAACAGAGCTTCCAATTGATGAAGGTCAATACCAAATTTTGGTTAGCAAAACCAAGCAAGGTGGCACCAGTCTAACGTGGATGGATGACAAAGGCGAAACGCTTGAACCAGGTACCATGAATGGTTTGCAACAAGCATTAGAAGCGGCGTTAATTAAGCGCGGTATTAAAATTTAATAATTATAGATATTTATCACAAAAAGAGCACTTAGCTCTTTTTGTGGTTTTTACAGGTTGAAAATATGTCTCAGTTAGATTCATCACGCCCAGCACCCGTTCAAAAAAGTTATGACTTGAAAGTTTGGTTGGTTTTTTTAATTCCTTCTTTAATCGGTGTGTTTTTGTTTATGACGCCAGTACCGTCTGGTGAAATAATGACGATTCCTATCGCGGTAATGGCCAAGGCAATTCAAGCCTCATTCAGTGAAATAGCGCTAGGGCTAATAGCTACCATTATTTGTATTACTGGCGTTATGTCGCTGGTGTTTAGTGTCTTTAAACCGAAAAGCTTAACCAAATTTCGCTTATTAAATCATTTGTTTAATGTGAGTTGGATTTGGTTAGTAACACGGTTGTTTGGTATGGCGTTTGTGCTTTTAACTTATTTTCAAGTTGGACCGCATGCTATTACCTCAGAAAATACTGGCTTGCTAGTATTAAAAGATTTATTACCGGTGTTGTTTTCGGTGTTTATTTTAGCGGGCTTATTACTGCCGTTATTACTTAATTTTGGTTTACTTGAGCTGGTGGGTACCTTACTTACTAAAGTAATGCGTCCATTGTTTGGGGTGCCAGGGCGCAGTGCAGTTAATTGTGTTGCTTCATGGTTAGGTGATGGTAGCGTGGGTATTTTAATGACTGCGCGTCAGTATGAAGATAAATATTATACTCAACGTGAAGCTGCGATTATTGGTACCACTTTCTCTGCTGTATCAATTACCTTTTGTTTGGTTGTTATTGGCCAAGTAAAGCTTGAATACTTATTTGCACCTTTTTACCTAACCGTGTGTTTAGCGGGTGTAGTGGCCGCAATAATTGTTCCGCGTTTACCACCACTGCGTTTTAAAAAGGACGTGCTTATTGATGGTGAACAACCTGATGGCAACGCCGAGCTAGTCCCTGAAGGCAAAACATTATTTAAGCATTCACTTGATGTTGCATTAACTAAAGCAGAAAAAGCACCAGGCTTAAAAGGCACAATTGAAGAGGGCTTACACAACGCATTCGATATGGTGTTTGCAGTATTACCTGTGGTAATGGCTGTGGGTACATTTGCTTTAATTATTGCTGAGTACACGCCGATATTTCAATATTTAGGTATGCCGTTCATTCCATTTTTAGAATTACTACAAATACCTGAAGCTGAAATGGCGGCGCAAACGATTATGGTGGGATTTGCAGATATGTTTATTCCGTCTATTTTAGCCGCAGGCTCAATTGAAAGCGATGTAACACGTTTTATTATTGCAGCCATGAGTGTAACGCAACTTATTTATATGTCTGAAGTGGGCGCACTTTTATTAGGTAGTAAAATACCGGTTAATATTTTTGAGTTATTTATTATTTTTATTCTCAGAACTTTAGTAACCTTGCCAGTTATTGCCTTAATGGCGCACTGGTTAGTTGGCTAAGTAATGATTTAAACGAAAAAAGCCCTGATTATTCAGGGCTTTTTTGTTTCTCTTTTTTGCCTAGATGAACTTGATACTGAGTGTTTAAACTCGCTTTTTGCACTTAAGCGCAGCAGTGCTAAATTGCCGATAACAATAGCTAGTACAATCGAGATAACGAGTACGATTTGCCAAATTTGCATTACGATGCTCTTATATTTTATTAAGCGGTTATTTATTATGACCACATTAAATAAAAGCTGCAATGCTCTCTAGGGCTGTAAATAAGCAATTAGAAACGTTGTGCCACCGACAAGGTTAAAAAGTTAATCCCTGGGTTGGGAGATTTAAATCCGGCGTTTGAATAGTGAATAATTCGCAGCGCTACATTGGTTTCACCAAAATCCGCCACTAGACCTATTCTGTCTTCAAACTGGTAGTGAGTACTTAGGTTTTTATCGGCAAAATAGCGTTCATCAAGTAAGGAAAAGCCAATACCAGCCTCTACATAAAATGGCGTATTGTATAGGCTAAATGCTGGGAACTGCACTACTGGCGAAACAGCTAACACCAGGTTTGATTGTGACTGTTGATCATGGCGGTAATGCCACAGGTTAATGCTGCTTTCAAGGTAAAAGCGGGCATCACCCACAAAGTTTTGCGCACCCTCTGGATGATACTGATACGCAAGCTTTACTCCAGTTACATTGCCTTCGCCTTTTAATAAGTCTACAGCGTAGCCATGGTTTGGTGATGCATAGGCTGCATGAGTTGTCAGTAAAAATAAACAAAAAACAATAATAGAAATCATATTATATGAGGTTTTCATAATGGCCAACTACGGGGGAAATTAAATTAGTAATTAAATGATAAGGGCGGTGAATTACTGTTTTCAATGAGGACAAAAATCCGCTTGTAGATGGCTTGTTAACTGAACACTTTAACTGATTGAATTTATTTAACTAATTATATTGGTGCTAATTGGGCATTAATAAGGTGCTTATTTATGCCTTTTTTGTTGCCTGTTATTTGCGTAAATTACGCTAAACTTAATTATTTAAACTATCCATTTATTATGAAACTTATAAAGCTTTTAGTGGTTGTTGCTGTTTTTTTCAGTAGTGCTTTGTATGCACAAACTCAGCCGTCACCTAAACAATTATTGCAAACTGTAGCCGAATCATTATTTAACGATATTGGGCAGGTAAATGCGCAAGGTAATGCTAGCAAAGAAGCGATGTCTTTAATTGTTGAGCAGCGTTTGATGCCACATATTGATATTAAGTTTGTGTCGTTTAAATTATTAGGTAAACATATTAAAGGTATCAACCGCGAGCAGGGCGTTGCGTTTATTGGTGCGGTGGAGCATTACTTAACGGGTACTTATGCGAGTGCACTAATGAAGTATACAGGGCAAGATGTAATATTTGAGCAAGACGCCGCTGCAAGCGACTCTAAATTTGCCACTGTTAAAACGCAAATTATTGAAACTAATAAACCCACCATAGATCTGCACTTTAAACTGCGTTTGGGGAATGATCAGCAATGGAAAGTATACGATATTGTTGCTGAGGGAATTTCGTTACTCAGTGCTAAGCAAAAAGAGATCATTCAACGAATTTCTGATGTGGGATTAGACCAAGTCACAGCTGAACTGCAGCAAAGTTAGTTCCTTTGCAATTAAAAGCTCCAACCGTAAAAGCAGCTGATGGCGCATGTCGTTAGCTGCTTTTGTATTTTGGTCTATATTGCATGAGTTTACGCTAGCTTGACTACCAAGCTGTGTTAGAATATCGACTTCTTTGATTAAGCGTGGTGTCAGCTAAAAACTGTTATAACTGACCACTTACCCGAGCTACACTGGAGTTGTGTTGTTTTAATGGAAAATGTACTAATTTGGCCAAAGGAATACCCGTTATTGGTCAAAGGGCTGGTTGAACAAAACGGTGCCTTCATTTTAGATGCTTTAGAAGCTTGGCCTGCCTGTCGCTCTACTGAAGAAGATGATGGTGTTTGTACTACGGTTTTGCCCCCAATTTATTATTTAACCTGGTTAACCCCCCTAGAGCCGTTTGAAGAATGTTATTTTCAGCATATCTGTGAATATGATGAAGATGCACAAGTCTATATTGCTGCACTTAAAGAGCATTATTTTGCCAATGATTACAGTATAGAAAATATTGTCTTAATGTTGTGCCAGCGACTTGAAAAATACGCAAGTGTATCGGCACAAAATAATATTGATACTCCGCTTTCATTAATCAGTCTGTTTTTTAGTAAACGTTTTTTTACTTTGATAGAACATGCGCTTGAACACGGTGCTAAGCTGTCAGCTGCAGATACCTTATCTATTTGGCAAGAGGTCGACTTTAGAGAGCGTTTAAGTGCGCATATTCCTCAGTCGATTGCAGACATTGAATATTTAGCAGAGCTTACTAGCGAAAAGGTAGCTGCAGGCAAAGATTACTTTACTTTATTAACTCAGGTTTCGCCTGATGTTGATTCTATTGTGTTGTTAGAAAATGCCTTACTTGCCCATTTAAACAAGAAAAAAGCTAAGCAAACCATGGCTATGCGCTTTATTGAACAAGGTGCGACGGGTACCTTGACCGATGAAGATAACAAAACAGCATTTATGTGGGCTGCAGAAAAAGGCTATGTAAATGTAGTAGAAATGCTCCTGCAATACCAAGATAAAAAAGCCGTAGACATTAAAGGTAATACAGCGCTGCATTACGCGGTGATGAGTAAAAATGAATCGTTAATGATTTTACTGCTTAAAGCAGGGTATGATTTTAGAGCGCGTAATAACGACGGATTAAGTTGTTACCGTTTAGCTGTAAGCATCAAAGCCAGTAACTTAGTTAAATGCCTTGAACGTGATTTTGGTATTAAAGAATTATCGCCAGAAGGGCAGTTAGATCGAATTAAAAAAGTGCATGTATTACATGCGGTTGTGGCTTTATTGTTACCGCTACAGTTGTTTTTCTTTTTTGATGAAAATATCACTATAAAAAGTGAGCTCACTCTTTTTATGACCATGACGGCGGTGGTATGTTTTTTCTTTGCAACAAATTTAAAGCGCTGTTCGTTGTATCCGCATGTAAAGCACCCTTGGGGGTTGTTTTTATTAAGAATGATGTCGGTTTTTAGCCTTGTATCCCAGCTAGGTTTAGCGTGTATAGTGGGACTAGCAGCTTTAAGTGAGTTAGTTTAACCACTTACTTAATTATAAAAAAACGCGCTAATAAAGCGCGTTTTTTATGTTCTGAGCTGATAGCTATGAGTTGTTTTTATCGTGTTCATGCGCTGCTTTTTCTTCAGCAAGCTCATCTTTAAGCTTACGAATTTTAAGTCCAAGCTCTTGTCCTCTATGGCGTGCATAATAAGTACAGCCAATAAACATAGATGAGGCAAATAGTAACTCTAGCAATACCCATACTAACTCACCTTGAGCAATCCATAGCAATGTAAAACCATGGATAAAATAAAACATAACAATGAAATTAGCCCATGCATAGGTGTAGGTTTTATCTTGTAGTATGCCTTTTAAAGGTAATAATAGCGGTAGCACATAGACTAAAAATAGAAAGGCGTCACTGTGACCCTCTCTCGGTGCTAACACAAACATCCATAGTGGCATTAAAATAAGCAGGCCAAAATAACCAAATAGGGCTAGGCGCTGAAATTTTACGGTCACTGGCTTTTTAGCAGACTCGCTATTTTGGGTCATTTAAGTTTACTCGCTACTTGAGTCAAGCGTTTGCCTACGCTTTGACATATTTTAATTTCATCTTTACTTAGGGTAGAGCTGTTACTGCTGCCAGCAACGTGGGAAGCGCCGTAAGGTGTGCCTCCAGTTTCGGTACCAAGAAGTTCTGGTACATCGTAAGGCACCCCCATTAACATCATCCCGTGATGCAATAACGGCAGTGACAAGTTTAGTAGGGTTGCTTCATTGCCCCCATGCATACTACTCGATGATGAGAACACACAAGCAGGTTTATCGATAAGTTGACCTTTAAGCCAAAGATCGCTGGTGGTTTCCCAGAATGTTTTTGCTTGTGCGGCCATCATGCCAAAGCGGGTTGGCGTACCAAATGCAAGCCCATCACAGGCAACTAAATCGTCTTTACTGATCACAATGTCATGCGGGTTTTTAGCTACAAACGTACGCAGCAAGGCGGTTGCACCTTGTTGTTCTATCGATTCTGCTATTTCATGCGCCATGGCTTCTACCGAGCCATGGCTTGAGTGGTACAGCACCACGATGGTTGTGCTCATTATAGAACGCTTAATACGTTTTCAGGCGGGCGACCTAGTGCTGCTTTATTGTTATTTACTACAATTGGGCGCTCAATTAGTTTTGGGTTTTCGACCATAGCGTCAATAAGCACCGACTCGCTATTTTCATCTTTTAAATTCAGTGCTTTATATTGTTCTTCTTTGGTGCGCATTAAATCTCGGGCCGAATTAAACCCCAGTTGAGAAACTAAGGTACTAATTTGCTCATGAGAAAGCGGTGTTTTTAAGTATTCAACAACACTCGGTTCGATGTTTTTACTTTGTAATAGGTTAAGGGTTTCGCGCGATTTTGAACAACGCGGATTGTGATAAATAGTAACTGACATAAAAAGTACATCCAAAGTATAAATTGCGGCTATTTTAGGTGAACTCACTAAAGACTTAAAGCCTTGCTAGCTCTTTTTGCAATAACCGATATTGTGTGAGTAACGCTTTTAAACGTTGTTGTTTTACATTTTCATTTGGCTCAACAAAATTAAGTGCTTTTTGTATTTCGTCAGCTGCTTTTAAATATGCGCCATATTGCGATAACACATCGGCGTTAGCTTCGTGATATGCGGCTAATTTTTCTTGATTTTTATAGGCGTCGGTCAAAAGCTGCTTACCCAAACTATGATCTGGCTTCTCCAATAAAAACGATTTTAATACATTTTCGGCTAACTCATATTGCTCAGCTTCCAACGCGGCATTTGCATAATTTAAAGTGATCACTTGGTTGTTTGGCCGATAGTTATTTAATTCACTTAAATAACTAACTGCTTTAGCTGCTTTTTTTTGTGCAATGAGTAAATCTGTTTTTGTATCAATATAAAATAAGTTTTTAGGATCGCTAGCTAATAGCTCGTCCAAGATAGGCTGCGCTTCCTCCGTTTTCTTTTGATCGATTAAGCTGATAGCTAATCCATATTGTAACGCTACGTTGTTATAGGGATTTTCGCGCAATAACTTTCTAAATAAGGCCTCTGCGTTTTCGGGTTTGTTATCGTAACGTGCCAGTACACGGCTTTTAGCTAAATTAAAATCCAGGCTAGAGCCTACTTGGCGTTTTGGATATTGCTCGGCGCGTAAGCGTACATCCGACACGCGGCTTTCAGGCAGCGGGTGAGTCAGTAGAAATGCCGGGGGTTTATATTTATAACGAATTTGCGCTGCAAGCTTAGTTAAAAATTCACTGGAAGCTCGAGCGTCAAACCCCGCATTGTTAAGGGTTTGCATACCAATTCTATCGGCTTCTTGTTCCGCAGAGCGGCTATGGGTGAGTTGGCTAAATGCCGACTGGGTTTGGCTGGCTGAAATAATTGCCATACCTGCATCTGGGGCTACAACGGCCGCTAAAATACCGGCTATCATACCGGCAATGGTGAGACCGCTATTGTCTTGTTGTTGCTGAATACGCCTTGCTAAGTGGCGTTGTGTTACGTGCGCAATTTCGTGACCAAGCACTGAAGCAAATTGACTCTCGTTATCGGCTTGGGCAATTAAGCCTGTATGCACACCTACATGACCGCCATAAAATGCAAAAGCATTAATTTCAGGGTTATTTAACCAAAAAAAAGAAAAGCCAAAACGTACATCATTGGCGTTCGCAACCAACTTTCGGCCTAAGGTTGTTAGGTATTCATCAAGCACCGGATCGTTAATTAATGGCGAAGAACCTCTGATCTGCATCATCATCACTTCACCAATTGCCTTTTCTTTCTCCAATGGTAAAGCCTGCAGCGCAGACGTGCCTAAGTCGGGCAGTTGAAGGTTGGTTTGTGCCTTTAACGGCTCACTCATTAGCAGGCTAAATGTAAGCACTGCACTGCATAAAGTGATAAAGGCTGATTTTAGCTGCATTATATTCCTTGTTTATTTTTTATCAGAGGCACTAGTTGGATCATCGGTGTATAAACGGCTGTCCTTTTCACATAGTTGGTAAAACGACTTTATTGTGACCCCATCAACCTTAACAATGTTCAATTGCGTTTGTAAAAAAGCAATAATTTTATGAACTACTTTATGTGAATGTAAAATAAGTGCCTTGTCTGCTTCATCGCCTTGGTCTAAGTAAAAACCAATAAATTTGTGTAATTGATTAATGCGAATAACGGTTTTCATGGTCAATGGATCCCATAATATAAATTCCATTGACTCATCATGTCGAGCGTATCTATCGATGGTAGTATCATGGGAAAAAGGGAACGCTTGTAGTTCAAAACCGCGCTCGGTAAATACTTGATGCAACGAAATTCGTGGCTTGTTATTACTTTCTTTCTCAAAAAGCTCGTTTGGGTCGATACCCAGCGCCTCTAGATTCCAATTGCGTTTATCGATGATACGCTTAATGGCATTATCAAAGCCGTGATCTAAAATACTTTCACATTCACTTACCGACGAAGCTACTAAATGATAAAAATGCGGCAGCTCCCCCCAGTTAATTTGTTTTTTAAACCAATTAATTTCTTTGAGAGTTGGATTGCTAGGCAATTGCGCTTTATTATGCGAATTAGGCATTAACGTATCCTTTTAGCTAACTATGCTATAAGGATAAACCATTGCAGAGGTTGTTTTAAGAAAAAGTTAAATTTAACTGCGGTTAATCTTAATTAGCCCAGGTATAGGACTTATTATTAATGTGAACAGGTAGTGAAACGAGTATGCTAGAGCTAGATTTGCGCGCTTATAAATGCCCTCAGCAATTTATTCAGTTTAAATTAGGGCTGCGTGAGGCAATATCGTTAAAACAAGCAATTACCTTTAATATCTCAAGCGAGCAAAATACAGATGATATTGAACGATATTTGCAAAAAAAAATGTATTATTACAAGTTAAATAAACAACAAGCGTTGTTATTAGTGGAGCCGTTGCGTGTTTGAATATGTAAAAGCATGGTATGAAAAAAAGTTTTCTGATCCTAATTCAGTAACTTTACTTTTTTTATTATTGGCACTGGTTGCCATGTTGTACTTTTTTGGCCCATTAATTGTGCCTGTGTTAGTGGCGCTGATCATTGCTTATTTGTTAGATTGGCCTGTAGTTCACTTGGAGCGATTTGGCTTAAAGCGTTTTACTGCCACTAGCATAGTCATGCTGATATTTATTGGTATTATGCTCACCTTAATATTAGTTATTGGCCCGGTGCTTTGGCAGCAAAGTAGTAACTTAGTGCAAGAAACACCGCATATGGTTGAGCAAGGTAAATCGTTTTTACTCGACCTTCCAGCTAAATATCCCAGCCTAATTAGCGCAGAGCAAGTACAGTCTATTGTGGTAACGGTAGAGACCAAAGTGCTTGAATTTGGCCAAGTGGTGCTGTCGGCATCGCTCAATTCATTAAAAGATGCTGTTGCGTGGTTAATTTATCTTATTTTAGTACCGCTACTGGTGTTTTTTATGCTGAAAGACAAAGTAGAGCTCAGTGCCAGCATTGCTAAACTGATCCCGCGCCAACGACGCTTAATTTTGCAAGTGTGGCATGAAATGAATCAGCAAATAATGAATTATATTCGGGGTAAAGTATTCGAAATTTTAATTATTGGCTCGGTGTCTTTTATTGCCTTTACGGTATTGGATTTACGTTATGCGGCGCTGTTAGGTGTGTTAGTTGGCTTTTCGGTGCTCATTCCATTTGTTGGTGCTGCGCTGGTGACTATACCTGTGGCGGCGGTGGCGCTGTTTCAGTTTGGTTTAGAAACCCAGTTTTGGACCATTTTAATTATTTACGGCATTATTCAAGCGCTTGATGGCAATGTGTTAGTCCCTTTATTGTTCTCTGAAGCGGTTGATTTAAATCCGGTGTTTATTATTGTTGCCGTACTATTTTTTGGTGGGCTGTGGGGCTTTTGGGGGGTGTTTTTTGCTATTCCATTAGCATCATTAGTAAAAGCGCTTATTAAGGCGTGGTCATCCACACATGAAGAACTCGCAGAAGAGCTCGGTAACTAAAAAGTATAGTAAACGCACTTTAATTACTAAAGATTATTATTCATTCCTTTTAAAACTATGTACTATTGGGAATAAGATATATTTTTTAGTAATAAGGTGCGTTTTTAATGTCAGAGTTTTTATTGCCAGATGAACCCAACAACCAAGTTTATCTTGATGCAAATGCGACCACACCTGTATTGCCATGTATTGCAGAGGTGGTGTGCCATGCGATGCAAATTTGTTTTGGTAATCCCTCAAGCCCCCATATAACCGGTATTCAAGCCAAACACTTATTAGAACAAACGAGGCAAAAAGCGCGCAGCGTGATTGGTGCGCAGCAGGGCGATATATTATTTACCTCAGGTGCGACCGAAGGTATTCAAACTGCTATCGTATCAACCTTAATTAATGCCAAACAGCACACAAAATCTAAACCGGTTTTATTGTATGGAGCAACTGAGCATAAAGCGGTGCCTAATACATTAAAACATTGGAATGCCGTGCTTGAAATTAATGCTGAAATTATTGCTATTCCGGTTAACCGAGACGGTATTTTAGATTTAGACTTTATTGCTCAGCATATTGATAACGCCCTGATGATTTGTACTATGGCTGTTAATAATGAAACCGGTGTATACCAAGATTTAAGTGCTATAGAAGATGTGATCCGCAGTCGTAATAACGATGTGACTTGGATGGTTGACTGTGTGCAGGCACTGGGTAAACAACAACTCAACCTAAGCAAAACCACGATTGATTATGCGCCATTTTCAGGACATAAGCTCTATGCACCTAAAGGCATCGGATTATTGTATATTCGTAAAGGAAGCCCATACACGCCGTTTATAGCTGGTGGAGGCCAAGAAAGTGGCATGCGTTCAGGTACAGAAAACCTGCCCGGTATTGCAGGGCTAAATAAGCTGTTTAGTTTGCTGCTTGATAAACAAGACGATACTTTTAAATCAGCAGATGTACTTAATTTGTATCGCGATAAATTACATAACGCTTTAGTTGATACTTTTGGAAGTATTACCTTTAATCATGATTTTGCCTGCTCAGTGCCCACAACACTAAACTTTGCAGTTAATGATTTAACCAGTAAAGAAGTTATTGATTTATTTGACGCTGCAGGTATTAGAGTCAGCGGTGGCTCAGCTTGTAGTACGGGCGCAACTCAAAGCTTTGTACTTGATGCGATGGGAGTGTCACAGTGGCAAAGTGAAAATGCGATTCGTTTATCGTTTGGGCCTGCTGCCACTATGGCGCAAATAGACTATGCATGTGAACAAATTCGCGCACTTAAAACAGTGTTACAAGCAAATTGTTTGGTTATTTCTGATAGTAGCTTAGTAGCACAAGAAGTATGTGCCTTGGGGCTTACCCAATTTAGACACCAAGGTGCTTGCAGTTGGTTGTATGTAGCTGATGATCAACAGGCAATTATTATTGACCCAATTATTGAACTGATCCCTCGATTTGAAAAAATAGTGAATACACAAAATTTAACTATTACTGCTATTTTAAACACGCATGAGCACCAAGATCGTCACTGTGCTCTTGATTTAATGCGCAGCGCACTCAAAACAAATTTAGTTGCTGGTGAAGTTGATCAATTAGGCTGGCCTGTTAATTGTGAACAATTGCAACTAACCGAACAAGTACTTGAAAAGCTAGCGACGCCTGGACACAGCCAAGATAGCGTGAGTTATTTATTAAAGGCTAATAACGGCGATGTACAGTACTGTTTTTGTGGTGATTTAATTTTACCTGCGGGGCTTGGTAATACAGTACTTGATGGGGGAGATGCGATGCAGATGGCAGACTCTTTGACTAAGTTAACTGCAGAGCTTAATCCGCAAAGTGTGGTGTGCTCTGGGCATGATTATCAACAGTGTTTTGCCATGAATTGGGCTGTGCAACAGCAGCAAACACCTTTATTAAAAGCGCTTATTGAAGGTGATATCAGCCATACTGAATTTGCCATGCAAAAACAACAAGCAGACTCACAACAACACACATTAGCAAATTCGCTTTGTGGTTATGTTAATGCAAAGCCTAAAGTCGAAACTTCGCAGCTTAGTTTTAATCAAGCGAAGGAAATGCTCTCACATAGTAGTGTATATTTAATTGATACCCGAGAGCCTTATGAGCATGGCGCTAACAATATCAGTGGATTGCTTAATGTGCCTGAGGCTAAAACTTTAAATATTCCTCTAAGCCGAATGGCCTATGCACTAACCCAAGGGCAACTAGATAAAAACAATCAATACATATTGGTGTGTCGCAGTGGAAATCGTTCAAAAATTGCGGCGGCAAACTTAATTGAACTTGGTTATAACCGCGTTTTTAACTTATCGGGTGGTTTAGCATTGACCAGCTAATAGTTTAATAAAAGAAAAAGGCCGACATGTGTCGGTCTTTTTTTTGCCTGCTTTAATCGAAGATTAATAAAATGTTCATTGTGCAGAGGGGGTGAACAGTTGTTAAATTCAATTTTTAATTTTATGATACCGGTGTCAAAAGCAAAAAATTGCGCTATTATCTGCATCAAAGCTTATAAAAATAACGCAATTTAGACCATTTAAGCTATAATGTTGGGCTTTGCTTTTTACAAAAATCGCTTGTTTAGTGTCGTAAAAAATAAAATAAAATGCTTAAAATCAATAGATTAATTAATTAGGGGATGTTTACATGGCGAGCCGTTCTGAGTTAGTAAGTTGGCAAGCACTAGAAAATAGTGCACAAAAGATGACACAAACACATCTGAAAACTTTATTTGCACAAGACGATTCTCGTTTTTCTCAATTCTCTACTCAAATTCCAGGTGTGTTGTTTGATTACTCAAAACAACGCATAGATGAAAACGTATTTGGTCAATTAATTTCATTAGCGAAAGAATGCGATATTGAAGCATGGCGTGAGAAAATGTTTACCGGTGAAAAAATTAATATCACCGAAGACCGTGCGGTTTTACATACTGCGCTTAGAAATCGCGCTCATACACCGCTTATTGTTGACGGCGAAAATATTACAGAAGCGGTCGATAGCGAACTTGCCAAAATTAAGACCTTTGTTGAAAAAGTGCGAAGTGGTCAATGGCTAGGTTACACCGGAAAAGCGGTAAAAGATGTGGTTAGCATTGGTGTTGGTGGTTCAAACTTAGGGCCGCAAACGGCAACTGAAGCACTTAAAACAGTGGTTGATAAGCCATTAAACGTTCACTATGTTTCAAACGCAGATGGCGTACAAATTGCGTCAGTATTAGATAAAGTAGATCCTGAAACCACGTTATTTGTAATTTCGTCAAAGACATTTACTACCTCAGAAACCATGACTAACTCAAAAACAGCGGTTGATTGGTTTTTAGACAGTGCAAAAGATGACAGCGCTATAGCAAAGCATTTTGTTGCAGTAAGCACTAATTTAGAAAAAACTGCTGCATTTGGTATTAGTGACGAAAACGTATTTACAATGTGGGATTGGGTTGGCGGTCGTTTTTCACTTTGGAGTGCCATTGGTTTACCTATTGCACTTTATGCTGGGTTTGAAGCATTTGAGGCCATTTTAGAGGGAGCGTTTGAAGTTGATGAGCACTTTAAATCGGCGCCGCTAGAAAAGAATATTCCTTTAATTATGGCGCTACTCAGTGTTTGGAATACCAGCTTTTTAGGGTTTGATTCGCAAGCTATTTTGCCATATGACCAAGCCCTGCATATGTTGCCAGCATATTTGCAACAAGGTGAAATGGAAAGTAATGGTAAACATGTAACCTTTGATGGGCAAACAGTGCCATACACTACCGTGCCAATCATTTGGGGTATGACAGGGATAAACGGTCAGCATGCGTTTTATCAATGCCTGCACCAAGGTAATGTAATTGTTCCCGCTGACTTTATTGGCTCTGTAAAGCCTCAGGTTAACGTAGATAAGCATCACGATATTTTATTATCGAACTTTTTTGCACAAACCGAAGCACTAATGAACGGGGTCGATGCACAGCAGATAACGGCTGATTTAACAGCCAAAGGCAAAACGCCTGCACAAATTGAAATGCTGCTAAAGCATAAAATTCACCAAGGAAACCGCCCAACAACGTCTATATTATTAGACACGATTGATGCAAAAGCGGTTGGTCGATTAATTGCACTGTATGAGCACAAGATTTTTTGTCACGGTATTATTTTACAAATATGCTCATTTGATCAGTGGGGCGTAGAACTTGGTAAAGGCTTAGCATCTAAAATTGAAGCTGAATTAACCGATGATAACGTGGTTAATGAGCACGACAGCTCAACACAAGGCTTAATGGCGTACTACAAACAATACCGTACGCAGTAACATATTCACTTATTACACAATAAGTAACCAAATACCTTTGAACGGGTAGCGCTGGAGTCCTAGGGCCTGTATTTTTGTGAGAGGAATTACAGTGTCCCTAGACCCATTTTTTATGGCGCATATAACGAACAACAATTAGTAGGCTTTGTGCTGAGGCCTACATTATCCAGATAATAAACCGCTATAACTGATTACCAATACGGTAGTGGCAGGTAGCATAAACGTAGAGAGTAACTATGCTTAATCCTTTTGATATTATAATTTTTGGGGGCGGTGGTGATCTTGCGTTACGCAAATTACTTCCTGCAATGTATCGAGCATATCAAGAAGGTAACTTACCGCAAGGCTCACGTATTTTGCCTACCGTGCGCGAACAAAGTAAATGCGATGAATACATCGATACAGCACACAAAGCATTACAAGAATTTTTAAGTGAAGGCGAATATAACGTCAAAGATTGGAAATCGTTTTCAGACTTTTTAGTACCCGTAGTGAGCAATGTTACCGAAGCTGATGATAACTGGGATGTACTGAAAAAAATTCTAGATGAAGACGATAGCGATAAATCGCGAGTATTTTACTTATCTCTTCCACCTGCTGTTTATGGCACCTGTTGTGAAATATTATCAACTAAAAAACTAATTACTGCCAACTCGCGCGTTGTAGTAGAAAAACCAATTGGTTACTGCGGTGAGTCAGCAGAAGTGATTAATGCGAAAATTGCACAGTACTTCAACGAAGAACAAATTTTCCGTATTGACCACTATTTAGGTAAAGAAACGGTGCAAAACTTAATGGCACTGCGTTTTTCAAATTCATTATTTGAGAACATGTGGGATGCTAAATCGATTGATAATATTCAAATTAGCTTGTCAGAAACGGTAGGCCTAGAAAGCCGTGCAGGTTTTTATGACAAAGCCGGTGCTTTACGTGACATGGTGCAAAACCACTTGTTACAACTACTTTGTTTAGTGGCTATGGAGTCACCACATAAGTTAAATGCTAACAGCATCCGTAACGAAAAATTAAAAGTATTAGAAGCTTTACGTCCACTTGAAGGTACAGATGTAGATAATCATATTATTCGTGGTCAGTACGTACCCGGTGATTTAAACGGTAAAATAGTTCCAGGTTACCTTGAGGAGCTAAACGAGGGAGCGAGTAAAACCGAAACTTTCGTGGCTATTCGTGCGCATATTGATAACTGGCGCTGGGCAGGCGTGCCTTTTTATCTGCGCACCGGCAAACGAATGGCGAAGCGCTGCGCTGAAATTGTGGTTGAATATAAAAAAGTATCGCATAACGTGTATGAAGACAGCGTAGGCAATATTGAACCAAATCGTTTGGTTATTCGTTTACAGCCTCAAGAAAGTATTCAATTAACGCTGATGTCAAAGCGTCTTGATAACTTAGATATGCAACTTGAACCTGTAACGATGAATATTGAGTTGTCACAAGCGTATAGTAATGGTTTCCATTCAGATGCTTACAAGCGTTTAATGCTTGATGCAGCGGCTAATAATCCTTCATTATTCATTCACCGCGACGAAGTTCGTCAAGCGTGGAAGTGGATTGATCCAATAATTGAACGTTGGCAAGAAAAGGGTAAACCTTCATTGTACCGAGCGGGTAGTTGGGGGCCTGAAGACGCCGATGAATTATTAGCAGAGAATAATCATGTTTGGTTTAACACCGGTGATAAGGCATAAATAATGGCAACGATAGTAGAGAAATTTTTTGACGATAAAGCCGCTTTAACTGAGGAATTATCTCAGTCATTAGAACAAGCATTACGTGATGGTATTGAGGCTGATGGCCGTGCAGTATTAATGGTTTCAGGCGGATCTTCACCTGAGCCGGCTTATAAACATTTATCTACCCTTGATTTAAACTGGGCTCATGTTGATGTTGCTATGGTTGACGAACGTTGGGTCGAGGCAAGTCACGAAAAAAGTAATGAAGCATTCATTAAGCGTACTTTGCTACAAAACCATGGGGCAGAGGCTAATTTTATTAGTATGAAAAATGCAGCAGCCACTGCAGAGCATGGTGTTGATGAATGTGAAACGCAGTTTCAAGCATTAAAACGCCCGTTTGATGTTACTATTTTAGGTATGGGTCCAGATGGACATACTGCTTCGTTATTTCCACATGCTCAAGGGTTGAAAAACGGCTTAGATTCAAACCAACTTGTGTGTGCCATTAACGCAATTGAGAGTGATGTAACAGGTAGTATTACCGAACGAATGAGCTTAACGCTAAATGCAATTTCACAGTCTGAAGTAGTTAAATTACTTATTAGTGGCGATGAAAAGCTGGCTGTGTATAAGCAAGCTTTAGCGGGTGGTAATGTTAATGATATGCCGTTACGTGCAGTTCTAAATCACCCTGAGATCAACATTGAAGTGTATTGGGCACCTTAATTTAGTCTAAACTAGGTGCTTTAAAACCATGTTGTATTGATGGTTTAATGAAAGGTCAGTTGCTTTTGCTACTGGCCTTTTTTATTGCGACATGTTTTTGTCATTAATCAATTAATAACAAAGTGCTGTAAACATTTGAAGTTTAAATATTTCCCTTAAGCTAAGTACCTTTTAAATCCTCTTACATCTCCCAAAAGTCATTAACTAAAGCTTTATTTGTAAATTAAAACAATTAGTTAATCTTCAGGTGCAATTGAGTAATATAGCATGTTAATCGCTTCAGCTATCCGCAAAGTCGACTACTCTAAATACATTAAGTATAAAAAAACGCCATTATTTACATGCTTGGTATGAAGAGTAAGCATCGGACGAACTCTACTTTTTTATAAAATAATAAATCAACATAAAATCAATAACTTAATTATATATGAGTTAAAATTCATACAAAAAGCGAGGAAAAATGTAGCAAAAATGTAATTTAGCATGTATGGTTTGTTACTACTATGACAGCGCTGTCATGGCGGTTAGGCAAAATGATAAACAAAACCAATAAAATGATTCGAGGGGAATCCTGTGTTAGCTAAAAATTTTAAAAAAAGCTTATTAGCAGTAAATATCGGCTTAGTTGTGGGAGCTGGCTTTACTGGTGCTGCATTCGCAGCCGATGAAGTTAAAGTTCAAGATGATGTTGAAGTCATTGAAGTACGCGGTATACGCGCTTCAAATAAAGAAAACTTAAACGGAAAACGTTTTTCTAATGCTGTTGTTGATGTTGTAACAGCGGAAGATGTTGGTAAGTTTCCTGATGGCGATGTAGGTGAATCTCTTGGTCGTATTTCTGGTGTAAGTGTATCTCGTCAATTTGGACAGGGTCAGCAAGTATCGATACGTGGTGCTTCAGCACAACTTACACGTACATTGCTTGATGGTCATACAGTTGCGTCAACAAGTTGGTTTGACCAACAAGCCGTAGACCGCAGTTTTAACTACTCATTATTACCTTCAGAATTAGTCGGCGGCTTAGAAGTTTATAAGTCGTCACAGGCTAATCTAGTTGAAGGTGGTATTGGTGGCACTGTTATTGTTAAAACACGTAAACCTCTAGATTTAGATGCAAACACTGTATTTGCAAGTGTAAAAGCTGATTATGGTACAGTTTCTGAAGAGACAGATCCTGAACTTTCTGGCTTATACAGCTGGAAAAATAATAATGAAACATTTGGTATCTTAGCGGCGGGTTCTTTATCAGAAGTAGATTACCAACGTAACGGTATTGAATCATCAGGTGGTTGGAGTGGCGGTATGGCACCAACAACATTCCAACAAGCACGTGAACGTACAGCTTATAATGTTGCCATGCAATACCAGCCATCAGATTCGCTTGTATTAGGCCTGACTTACACTAGCTTAGAGCTAGATGCAAATAATGCTAACTCGCAAATAATTATCTTCCCAGGCGACGGCTCATGTGAGCAAACTAATGCTTCAGGTAATTGTGTCTCTCGCACAATTGACGGAAATGGCACTGCTTTTTTCCAAACATGGGCGCGTAAAGCAAGCATGAAGTCTGATACGGTTGATTTTGACTGGCAATATGATGCAGAGTCATTCACATTTAAAGGTCGCGTAGGTAAAACCAGTGCTGACAGTGACGTAACAACTGCAAACTATGGTATGTTTACTAATAACAATAGTGATCTAAATGGCTCTATGGATATGACTGGTGATGTGACTAAATTTAATTTAGCAAACCAATCTTACGATGCGAGCATTTTACCTGATACCATCAGTCCGCAAACATGGGCGCCTGAATATAATCCTGATTCAGATGAAGAAAGCTACTTAAACTTAGATTTCGAAATTCCACTTGATCTTGGTGTGGTTACTGCTATTAAAACTGGTTTAAGATATGCCGATCATAAAGTTGTTCAAGATGGTAATGCTGCTATTGTAAACCCAGATTTAGTGCCTGTGCGAAATGCATCTGCATACTACCCTGGTACAGTGACTGCGGGCGGTGGCTTTGTTATACCTGAACCTGATATGGATTTAATGATTGCTGATTCATTAGCAATGACTGAAGGTTATACTGCACGCCCACAAGCTTATGGCACCATTGAAGAAGAAAATTTAGCAATCTATGCGATGGCTGATTTTGACGCAGGTGGTATTCGCGGTAATTTAGGTGTGCGTTACATCTCAACTGATATTTCGTCAGATTACTATGACTTAAGCGATGAAGGTGTTTACGATTCTACCTTATCTACAGATAAAGCAGATTACAGTGAGTTCTTACCAAGCTTAAATGTCGTTATGGACTTAGCTGACAACGTCATTTTACGTACCTCGGCAGCACAAGTTATTTCTCGTCCTAATTACGCTGACTTATTTGCAACGCGTAACCTAGCTGGCTATACAGATAATCGCCCTTTAAATGAAGTTTTAAATACTGGTAACGTTAGTTTAAGCCCGTTTAAAGCATTCCAAGCTGATATCGGTGTTGAATGGTATTTTGATGACGATGCAATGTTAAGCGTCACTTACTTTACTAAAGAAGTAAGTTCGTTTATCTCTACACAACAACAAACGAATCAACAAATTGGTATTGATATCCCAGTTTATACAACCAACCCAGATGCAGGCGAACCACCATGTGGCGCGCAGCAATATGACTGTTGGACTGTGAGCTCTTCTACCAACGGCACAGGTGGTTCAATTGAAGGTATTGAGTTCCAAATTCAAGATTCGTTTGATAACGGCTTTGGTTATTCATTTAACTATACCTATTCAGATGCTGAGGCTCCAGCAGAGAACTACCCGGACCGTGTTGGTGTATTTTCTGATTCATCGAAAAATAGCTACAACGTAGTTGGTTTTTATGAAAATGATGATTTTTCTGCACGTTTAGCATATAACTGGCGTTCAGAGTTTATTATTCGTGAAGCACCAGGTTGGTATGGTAACCGTGAGCATCAAGCCTACGGACAGCTAGATTTCAGTGCAACGTACTCTGTAACTGACTACTTAGATGTTACTTTCGAAGGTATTAACTTAACAGAGGAAGACAGTATTCAGCTTGGTAATAATGATGCATCAACATCATTACCAAACCCTGATCTACTCAATGACTTCCCAGTGTGGAGCTTTGAAGGTGAAGCACGTTATAAACTTGGTGTAACAATGCGTTTCTAATATGCTGAGTTAATAAAAGTAATCTAGGCCCAGCATTGCTGGGCTTTTTTACGAGATTAAACATCATTGGTGATTTATGAATATAAAAAAAGTGGCAATTTTAGGTGGTGGAACAGCTGGTTGGCTAGCTGCAAACCACATTGGCAAAGAGCTGCTGAAGCGCAAAGGTGTTTCAGTGACTTTAATTGAGTCACCCGATATACCGCCAATTGGAGTAGGCGAAGGCACAGTACCCGACATAAGAAACACGCTAAAAACTTTTGGTATTCGTGAAGATGAATTTATTCGCCAATGTGATGCGACGTTTAAGCAGTCGATAAAATTTGTTAACTGGATGGATAAAAAAAAGCATGGAGAAGGTAATTTTTTTCATCATTTATTTGATGTGCCAAACCCCTACGATACTAAACATTTAACTCAACATTGGTTAAACGATAAGCAAAAATCAAAAAGTCATGCGCAGTATTTATCTTCTCAGCACGCTATTTGTGAGGCTGGTTTAGCCCCCAAAAGTATCACTAATGCCCAATATGAGGGCGAGTTAGCTTATGCGTACCATTTCAATGCAGGGAAATTTGCGCAACTGCTCTCGTGTAATGCAAAAGATAAGTTTTCGGTGTCTCACGTACATACCAATGTAACTCAAGTAAAGCTTGCTAATGATGGCACAATAGCAGCGTTAGTGACTGACAGCGAAGGTGAACTTGAATTTGACTTTTATATTGATTGTTCGGGTTTTGAATCTTTACTCATAGATAAAGCTTTAAAAGTCCCTTTCGTTGATGTGTCTGATAGCTTACTGATAAATAGCGCCTTAGTTGTGCAAGTACCTACAAAAGAAGACGAGGATATTCCGCCTTATACACTTGCTACCGCTCATCAAGCTGGCTGGATTTGGGACATTGCGCTCACTAATAGGCGGGGAGTGGGCTTTGTTTATTCAAATAACCACATGACCGATGAACAAGCACATGAAAAACTGAACCGTTATCTAGGGGCAAGTAAGCAAGGTCTTAGTTATAGAAAAATCCCCATGAGAGTAGGTTATCGTGAAAAGTTTTGGCATAAAAACTGTGTCGCGCTTGGCTTAGCGCAAGGCTTTTTAGAACCATTAGAGGCAACCTCTATTTTATTAACTGATTTTTCAGCTAAGTTTTTAACCCTACGTTTTCCATCATCAACAAAGCAGCTTGAACAGTTAGAAACGCGGTTTAATCACGCTATGGGGTATGCGTGGGAACGTACTATTGATTTTATTAAATTACATTATTGTATTTCAGATAGAACAGATTCAGCTTTTTGGGTGGCCAATAAAAGTGATGACACTATTTCTGAGTCATTAAAAGAAAAGCTTAGTTTGTGGGAAGAGTTCATTCCGGTTAGAGATGACTTTTTCAGCCAGTTTGAAGTGTTTTACTTAGAAAACTTTTTATTTGTACTTTATGGAATGCATTTCAACACTAAGGCACCGCCTTGTACCAGTGCAGAACATGAACACTGTTTAGTACGTTTACAACAACGAGCTGAGATAGATCAATACTTAATAAATAAGCTACCCAATCACAGAGCGCTTTTAGATAAAATTAAACAATATGGACTGCAGTCAATCTAATGATTTGTGAAAGGTTTAAGCGCTATATTCACAAAGATCATCGTACACTTGCGAAAGAGGCTATCGAAAGACGGCCTTTTTTAGCATCCGCTAAGCAGCTTTGTTCAGAATAAATATTGGCACTGTGTAATAAGTTACCTTGGTAAATAACAAGGCGGTTAAATTTAGCATCAACTTTAAAAACCTGTTCAAATAAACTTGTGCTGCCAGATAAATAGCCTTGATGCTCATTAGGGGCTTTTTTAACCTCATTAACTATATCTGTAAGTAGTGGCTTATGTTGTTGTTTAAATTCAATAATGTTTTTAGGTATATACTTATAAATACTTGTTCCACCAAGCTCCTCTGGCGATAAGTAATGTACAAATGCGTAATCTCTTTCATCACATGAATCAATATGCGGTACTTTTTGGTCAACAATTAAATTTGCAGGTTTGCATGAAACTAATGAAAGTAAACTTTTATGAAGAATAGACTCTTGATAATTTTTATTGTCTATTTTAGGCAGTATTTCATTTTGAAAAAACGCATGTAAAACCCTTAAGTAGGGTTGTGGCATATTGTCGCGAATGCCAGGATAGAAAGAATTGTCTGAAAACATAGGATTAAAATAGGCTATGTTATGGGCAAAATTCATTACACTATTGGTATCTAAAAGAAAATCATCTACAACGAAGGCTGATAGTTTAGTGCCTGGGATCATCAACTTTTTAATTACTAAGTTTGGGTTTACAGTCAAATTTTTCATTATTTAATGTCTATTTTTGATGGGCTTATTTAAGTGAGAACTTTTTATTTAGGCACAAAATTAATATACCACCGAAGACAGCGTTGTCAAAGGGCGCTTTTTGAGCTAATTGTGTTTACGCATTTCTTCTTCAGTGGCGTTTATTGGTTATTTGTTGAAATAATAAGCGATAATGTTTTTGTTAATTATTAACGTACAAAATGACACAAAATTTTCACTTCCTTTTTGTCACCAAAACCATTAGCCTTAGGCCACTAACAGTAATAAATCAAATTAATAAATAACGGAGCAGTAACATGGCGGAGCAACAAGTACAGCCTTTACACAACGAAAAACATGCCAACACTAAAATTAAAAATGGCATCAACATCGAATTTATGAAAACTCAACACTTAGTGCCAGTGGTTGCACATGAGTTTGCGCGTATCGCCAATGAATTCCCAATGTCTTTTGTCAAAAATAACGAAACAGGTACTTTTCAAGCGGTTGCAATGTTTGGCCTAGAGCCAGGCGAAAATTTATTTATTGATGGCGACAAATGGACAGCATCATTTGCGCCTATGGCAACAACGCGTTACCCATTAGGTTTAGTAAAGCACCCAGAGCAAGATCAATTTGGTATCGTAATTGACGAAGCGAGCTCATTAGTTGGTGAAGAAGAGGGTAATGCATTATTCGAAAACGGTGAAGAAACTGATTACCTTAAGCGTCGTAAAGAAGCGTTAGTATCGTTCATTGAGTTTTCTCAAGTAACTGATGCGTTCACTAAATTCCTTGCTGATAAAGAACTACTGGTAGCACAAACGCTAACAGTTGATATTAAAGGTGAGAAAAAAGACATCAACGGTATTTACCTTATCGATGAGAAGAAACTAAATGAGCTAAGCGATGCAGACTTTCTTGAGCTTCGTAAGCGCGGTTATTTAGCACCAATCTATTCTTTCTTAACGTCTACACACCAAGTAGCACGTTTAGCACGTTTAAAAGCGCAACAAGCGTAACTTTAAACGAAATTAAAAAAGCGCCTTAGGGCGCTTTTTTTGTGCCATTAAACTCAGTTCACTTGAAAAACGCTTCATAACCATTCACATTGGTTTTAATCCTGTATTTATAAAAGAACACACAATGAAAAAATCACTATTATTAGGGCTCATTGCAACAAGTTTAATGGGGTTGAGCACGCAGGCATTGAGTGAAAACACAAATACGCCGTTTGCCATTGCGATTCATGGCGGTGCAGGCACGATTGAAAAAAGTAAATTTACGGCAGATCAAGAGCAAGCTTATCGCAATAAATTAACAGAAGCTGTTGAGGCCGGATATAAGGTACTTGAACAAGGCGGAGAAAGCCTTGATGCAGTGACTACTGCCATTGAAGTACTTGAACAATCGCCTTATTTTAATGCTGGGCGTGGTGCGGTATATACCTATGATGGTAGTCACGAATTAGATGCCTCTATAATGGATGGTCGCAATCGTCAAGCAGGCGCTGTGTCAGGTATTAAACATATCGAAAGTCCAATTAAACTTGCCCGGTTAGTAATGGAAAAATCAGTGCATGTGATGTTAAGTGGTCAAGGTGCAGAAGAGTTTGCCAAAGAGCAAGGCATTAGCCTATTAGAGAACAATATATTTGATACTGAGCATCGTTATGAGGCTTTATTAAAAGCCAAAAAGAAACTCGAGGCGAGCAAAAATACCAGTAAAGATTATCAGGCAGCGCATAAAGCGTTACCAGTAAATTATAAAGTGGGCACGGTCGGAGCGGTGGCACTGGATAAACAAGGGAATTTAGCAGCGGGCACGTCAACTGGCGGAATGACCGCAAAACGTTTTGGTCGTATTGGCGATGCACCGGTTATTGGCGCAGGTACTTTTGCTGAAAATGCCTCATGTGCGGTTTCGGCAACTGGGCACGGCGAATATTTTATTCGTTATAATGTGGCAAGTGATATTTGTGCGCGAGTAAAGTACCAAGGTAAAACCATAGACCAAGCAGGTAATGAAGTAATAAACGAGGTGCTTAAACCGATAGGGGGCACAGGCGGTGTTATTATTATTGATACTAAAGGCAGTATTAGTTTGCCGTTTAATACTTCAGGCATGTATCGTGCGAGTAAATCGAATACCCAAGCAACCTACGTAGGTATTTTTAGTGACGAATAAACACTATTAGTCACTGGCTGGTGGTTTATATAATAATCCCCTGATTGTTATATTCTTTACAGGATTAACCCCAGCCATTTAATTTGCTACAATCGGGGCTCTTTGACTAATTTTTATAAGGTATGCAGGTGGTAAACCTAGGTCAGTTATTTGGCGAGCTAAAAACGTGCTTAAAAAAAGATCAATTCAGTTTTAAAAAACGTCTTCACGGCGTTAAAAAAATCACCGACGAGGCAAAACTTACCAGTGCGCTTGAAAAAATTGCGGCTGATATTAGTCGTAGTCAAACGCTTCGAGAGCAGCGCTTAGCTGGGCTACCTAAAGTTACTTATCCTGAGCAGTTACCGGTTAGTCAAAAAAAAGACACCATTAAAGAGGCCATTGCTAATAATCAAGTGGTGATCATTGCTGGTGAAACTGGCTCAGGCAAAACCACACAAATACCTAAAATGTGTTTAGAGCTAGGCCGAGGCGTTGAGGGCTACATTGGCCATACGCAACCAAGGCGTTTAGCAGCACGTAGTGTTGCCAACCGTATAGCAGAAGAAATGCAATGCGAGCTTGGCCAGCAGGTCGGTTTTAAAATTCGTTTTAGCGATCAGGTATCTAATAACAGTTACATCAAACTGATGACCGACGGTATTTTATTAGCTGAAATACAACAAGACCGATTTTTAAATCAATACGACACCATTATTATTGATGAAGCGCATGAACGTAGCTTAAACATTGACTTTATTTTAGGTTATCTTAAAAATTTACTCCCAAAACGCCCCGATTTAAAAGTTATTATCACCTCAGCAACTATCGACCCTGAGCGCTTTTCTAAGCATTTTGATGATGCACCTATTATTGAAGTATCAGGAAGAACGTTTCCAGTTGATGTACGCTATAACCCAATTAGTGATATTCAAAAAGAAGATATGGAAGCCGAAGGCGACCAACTTCAGGGGATTTTTGATGCGGTAGATGAACTTTGCGCCGAAGGTCCTGGCGATATACTGATTTTTTTAAATGGTGAGCGAGAAATACGCGATACCGCCGATGCACTAAGCAAGCGTAATTTAAAACACACAGATGTATTACCTTTGTATTCAAGGCTATCGAATGCTGAGCAAAACCGTATTTTTGCGCCGCATTCGCGCCGCCATATTATACTCTCTACCAACGTCGCTGAAACATCGCTAACAGTACCTGGTATTCGTTATGTTATTGACCCGGGTACAGCGCGAATTAGTCGTTATAGTTATCGCACAAAAGTGCAACGTTTACCTATAGAGCCTATTTCGCAAGCCAGTGCTAATCAGCGAATGGGGCGCTGTGGACGTGTTGAAGCGGGTATTTGTATTCGTTTATATTCAGAAGATGACTTTTTATCGCGTCCTGAATTTACTGACCCT
Organism: Pseudoalteromonas sp. S1608; assembly: GCF_005887265.1. Lineage (GTDB taxonomy): Bacteria > Pseudomonadota > Gammaproteobacteria > Enterobacterales > Alteromonadaceae > Pseudoalteromonas > Pseudoalteromonas undina. Next base: position 51,748 of record NZ_PNDK01000023.1, on the reverse strand, counting down.
GAAATATTGCGTACTAATTTAGCATCAGTTATTTTGCAAATGTTAGCCCTTGGGCTGGGTGATATGGCGCAATTTCCTTTTGTGCAAGCTCCAGATAGCCGAAATATTAATGATGGTTTAACATTGCTTGAAGAGCTACAAGCAGTAAAAGCGGCTAAGCGTCATCAAAAAACCAGCCTAACACAATCTGGGCGAGAGCTAAGTCGTTTGCCGGTTGACCCGCGTTTAGCAAAAATGGTGCTAACTGCACATAAACTGGGTGCATTGCGTGAGGTGATAGTTATTGTTGCCGCGCTTTCAATTCAAGACCCCCGCGAGCGACCACAAGAAAAACGCCAAGCCGCGAATGAAAAACATGGTCGCTTTGACGATCCAGACTCTGACTTTATTGCCTTTTTAAACCTGTGGAATTATTTAGAAGAGCAGCAAAGTGAGCTGACTAACAGCCAGTTTAGAAAGTTATGTCAAAAAGACTTTTTAGCCTATATGCGTATTCGTGAATGGCAAGATATCGTTTATCAAATCAGCACTGTGTGCAATGAAATGAAAATGAAAGCCACCACTAATGTCGCAGACAGTGAGCTTATTCACAAAGCACTTTTAAGTGGCATGCTCAGTCACATCGGTTTTAAAGACGAAAAGCAGCTATATAAAGGTGCGCGTAATAGCCAATTTCATATTTTCCCAGGCTCAGGCTTATTTAAAAAGAGTCCAAAATGGATGATGTCGGCTGAGTTGGTGGAAACCAGTAAACTCTATGCTCGTATTAATGCCAAAATTGATGTGAACTGGGTAGAACCGTTCGCTCAGCATTTAGTAAAACGCAGCTACACAGAACCCCACTGGGAGAAAAAGCCCGGTGCGGTCATCGCCTTTGAACAACAAACTCTGTATGGCTTATTAATTGTTAATAAACGCCGCTGTGTGTACAGCAATATTGACCCTAAAGTAAGCCGAGAGTTATTTATTCGCACAGCGCTGGTTGAACAAGAGCTGGGACTCAATGAAGGATTTTTACAATATAACCGCGAATTAATTGAAGATATTCAAGTGCTCGAGAACAAGTCGCGTAGGCGCGATATTTTAGTTGATGAACAAACCTTATTTGAGTTTTACGAGAAAAAAATACCGAACGATATTAATAATCGTGCTGCGTTTATTAAGTGGTATAAAACACAAAAACAGCAAGACAAACGCTATCTGCACATGACGCGAGAAGAGCTCATGCAGCATGGTGCAAGTAGCATTACCGAATTTGACTATCCAGATACATGGCAACAAGATAACTTAATGTTGCCGCTTACTTATCATTTTGATCCAGGCCAAGCAGTTGATGGTGTTGCCGTGCAGATACCGGTTGCGCTATTAAACCAAGTTCAAGAAAGTGGTTTTGATTGGCATATACCGGCATTTCGTCATGAGCTAATTTGTGGGTTAATCAAGTCATTGCCAAAGTCACTTCGCCGTAACTTTGTCCCTGCGCCTAATTATGCCGATGCGGTGTTAGCGGCCATAGAGCCTCTACAAGGCTCGTTAATCGACTCACTAAGTAATCGGTTATTGCGCATGACTGGCGTGCGAGTCGACCCTGAGGCGTGGGATTTAACAGCCCTTGCTCCTCATTTAAGATTGCAGTTTGAAGTCCGTGATGAAAACGACCAACTTCTTGCCCGTGGTCTCGATTTAGCTAAGCTTAAAGCGCAGCTTCAAGGCAAAGTGACAGACACCTTATCTAAAGTGGCCGATAAAGGCATAGAAAAAACCGATTTAACCCAGTGGGATTTTGGTGAGTTACCAACATCGTATGTGAAAAAGCAAGGTCAATACGAAATTAAAGCCTATCCAGCGCTGGTGGATAAAAAATCAACGGCCGCAGTAGAGCTATTCGATAACGAAATAAAAGCGCAATTAGCGCACCAGCAAGGTTTACGTCGTTTAGTACTGTTAAACGTGCCATCACCTATTAAATACCTGCAGCAAAATCTACCAAACAAAGCTAAATTAGGATTGTACTTTAATCCTTTTGGTAAAATTGCCGATTTAATTGATGACTGCATTGCATCAGGCGTTGATAGCCTATTAGTTAAATATGGTGACATTCGTACAAGTGAGGCATTTGAAACGGTTAAAGAGCATATTCGCGGCGAGTTAGGCGATACCGTTGTGGCCATTGCTACGCAGGTTGAGCAAGTACTGAGTATTGCGCATGCACTGCATAAAAAAATGAAAGGGCGTGTAGATTTAACCATGATCACCGCTCATGGGGATATTAAGTCTCAGCTAGAGTCGCTTATTTTTAAAGGCTTTGTCAGTCAACATGGGGCAGACAAACTAGGCGATTTAATTCGTTATTTAAAAGCGATTCAAAAACGCCTAGAAAAACTACCTGTTGACCCAAATCGTGATAGATTATGTGTGTTAGAGCTTGAAAAAGTGTCGCAAGAATATAAAAAACTAACGAATAAAACACCTAAAGGAATGCCACTGCCTACTGATGTTGAGGCTATTTTTTGGATGCAGCAAGAATTACGCGTATCCTTATTTGCACAAACCTTAGGTACGCCTTATCCAATTTCAGCAAAACGTGTGTTAAATGCGATAAAAGAAATTGAATAATCTCTTTATTCTCTATTAAGCTAAGTAAGTTAACAGAGGGACTAACTTGAGAAGGAAATGACATACCTATGTCCTCATTAATAAAACACAGAGCGCGACAGTTGTTAGTGGTTGATGATGAGTATTTCAATTTTGAAATACTCAAAGCAGGGTTAGCATCAACATTTGATTTGAGCTATGCTGATTCTGGTAAAAGTTGTTTAGCATCTGCGATTGCAAATCCGCCCGATATTATTTTGCTTGATGTGTGTATGCCAGGACTCGACGGTTATGATACCTGTCGCATACTTAAACACACGCCAGAGACAAAAAACATTCCGGTGGTCATGATATCTGGACTTGAGTCGGAGCTTGAGCAACAAGCAGGCTTTGACGCAGGGTGTGATGCTTACGTTGTAAAACCTTTTTCTATCGCCGTACTACGAGAAAAAATTAATAATATTGTGTAGAGGGAATTATGTTTACCGAAGATAAGCGAAACTATAGACGTATGCAGGTTAACACGCCAGCAAAGTTAACCTCAATAGAGCCTGTTGCTGGGCTCAGTTACACTGGCACCTGCCTTGATTTAAGTGCAACGGGTCTTTCATTACAACTCGATGATTTGTTAGAGCTTAACTCAATTTTATCGGTTGATATTGCATCAACGCATCCGAGTATTGCACCATTGAAAGCCACCGTTAAGGTGATACGTGCCAGCACCGAAGAGGATGGCACGATAACCGCAGGGCTCGAAATTGTAGAGTTTAACTAACTACTTAATTAGTTTTTAGTAAACCTTACAAATAAGCCCTTTAAGGTAAAAGCCTTCAGGATAGCTGCCTGCAATAGGGTGGTCAGCTGCTTGATTTAAGCGCTCCATGATCAGTAAATCCTTACCTGCATCAAGGGCTGCATCTGCGACCACTTTTTGAAACAAGTTTTGTTCCATTAAACCAGAGCATGAAAATGTTAGCAAAGTGCCACCTGGCTTTAAAATTTGCATCGCAATCATATTTATATCTTTATAACCACGACACGCCCCAGTTAACTGCGCTTTGTTATCAGCAAATTTAGGCGGGTCCATAACAATGGTATCAAATAAAACGCCGTCTTCACGGTATTGACGTAATAATTTAAAGACATCTTGTTTTACAAAGTCGACTTTATTTAAATCAAGATTATTATGCTCTACATTACGCTTTGCTGTATCAAGTGCTGGTTGTGAAACATCAACATTGGTTACATGTTTACAGCCACCGCGCAGGGCATAAAGAGAAAACGTTCCCGTATAACTAAAGCAATTTAATACGGTTTTGTCTTTTGAAAAACGCTCCAGTGCAGCACGGCTATCTCGTTGATCTAAATAAAAACCAGTTTTATGGCCTTCTAGAATATCAACTTCAATTTTTAAACCATTTTCTTCAATTATGACAGGTCCAGTGGGTTCACTCCCCCAAAGTACGCCCTTAATAGGCTCTAGCCCTTCTTTGGTTCGAACATCTACATCTGAGCGCTCATAAATAGTAGAGCCTGGGAAAATAGCCATTAAAGCACCAACAATCTCACCTTTATGACGTTCTGCGCCTGCGCTTAGTAATTGACACACAATTACATTATCAAACTTATCTATGGTAATACCGGGTAAGTAGTCTGATTCTGCTGCACATAACCTAAAGCCGGTAAGTCCACCTTCTTCAATTGCATGGCTGCGAGCTTCTAAAGCACGGCGAAGACGACGCTCAAAGAAATGTTGATCAATCACTTCTTTTTCGTCAAAGCTCCAAACACGAGCACGTATTTGTGAATGAGGACTGTAAGCTGCGGTGGCTAAAAATTTACCCTCACTGTCGTGTATGGTTACCGTGTCACCTAATCCAGGTTTACCTTTAATTTTTTTGATGGCTTTAGAAAATAACCAAGGGTGTTTTCTTTTTAATGATTTATCGCGACCAGCTTGCAGGTAAACGGCAGATGACATAAGGCTTCTCTGTAGTAATAAATAAGCGCTGTATTTTAGTCAAGGCTCGCGCAACATACAATGAATGTTTTGCAAGGGGCTTATAAATCGCGGTAAAGTAGCCATTATTAACTCGTTTAAATAGATTTTTGGAAATTCGGTGGACAATTCAGCTCTTAGCCCCTCATTACATCAACTTAATCAGCAATGCAGAGACTTTATTACATCCTTAGTACATGCGGATGTTGCCCATGATATTACCCATATTGAACGGGTAGTGCGTGTTGCTGTGCAGCTATGTATAGCAGAGCAGGCTGATATGGCGATTGTATTGCCTGCAGCTTGGTTGCATGATTGTGTCGCGGTGGCTAAAAATCATCCAGATAGAGCAAGGGCATCAACAATGGCCGCGGATAAAGCGATTAACTTTTTAGCGTCTATTGGCTATGATGACGCGCTATTTGATGATATTCACCATGCCATTGCCGCACATAGTTTTAGCGCCAATATTGCTATTAAAACGGTTGAAGCACAGATTGTACAAGATGCTGACAGAATGGATGCCTTGGGTGCTATTGGCGTAAGCCGTTGTATGAAAGTAGGCGGCTCTATTAGTCGATTATTATACAACCCCGATGATCCATTTTGTTTAAACCGAGAAGCAGACGATAAAAAGTACACCCTAGATCATTTTTTTATTAAATTACTGCATATTGCCCAGAGTATGAATACTCCTTCTGCAAAAGCCGAAGCACAAAGACGCACTGCATATATGCACGACTTTTTAGCTCAGCTTAAATCTGAAATTGGTGAACAACGCGATGACACCTAAACTTTCGGGAATTGATCATTGTCATTTAAATGTTCAAAGCCTCAACCAAGCTATTGAGTGGTATGAAAAGGTGCTTGGTTTTACCGTAGTAGAGCAGTTAGCCTTTTGGAATGAAGAGGGAAAAGGTCCTTTAACACTCGAAGATGAAAACGCCACTACACGATTGGCTTTATTTGAAGGCGATGGGCGTAGTAAAGGAATCGCTTTTGCTGCAACAGGGGAGCAATTTGTTATTTGGCTCAAGCATCTTGAGCAGCACCAAGTGAAAACCATATTGGCTGATCATGGCGTGACATTCTCAATGTATTTTAAAGATATTAGTGGCAATAGCCATGAGATCACGTCCCATGACTATCGTATTATAAAACAGCATTTTCCGGCTGTAGCTTTAGGCTCTCACAATGCCAAAAGAAGCTAGGGTCAGTTGCACTTTGCGCAGTAATATTTGCTCAAATAAGGGGAGATTTAATCGCGCTCTTGATGGGCCTTTTTTATCGCTAGAACAGCGTTTATCTGACCAATAAAAAGCTCAACTAGATGTGGGTCAAAATGTTTTCCCGCTTGGTGCTGCATATGTTCTATTGTTTGCTCAATGCTCCAAGGCTCTTTATAAGGACGTTTTGATGTGAGTGCATCAAATACATCAGCAATCGCCACAATCCGTCCCTCAATTGAAATTTCTTCGCCTTTCAATCCATTAGGATAGCCTGTGCCATCCCATTTCTCATGATGTTCAATTGCCAGTACGTGGGCAAGTTGCAACAAAGGGGAGGGTGAGTTGGCCAATATTTTAGCTCCTATAGCAGCATGCTCTTTCATGTGTGCAAATTCGTCTGGAGTTAATTTTCCTGGCTTTAATAATATTGAATCAGGAATGCCTATTTTTCCGACATCGTGCATTGGTGCAGCTTGGCGCAATAACTCAGCGTGTTGCTCATTCATTCCTAGCGCTAAAGCAAGTACCTTGCTGTATTGACTCATTCGAGCAATATGTTCACCCGTATCGGTATCTTTGTACTCTGCAGCGCGCCCCAATCGTTCTACTAAGTCTACATGTGCTTGTTTTAGCTGCTCGGCTTGTACTAAAGAAAGATGTGTTTTTACCCTTGCCTTTACAATAGCAGGACTAATAGGTTTGGTTATGTAATCAACTGCACCTAAAGAAAAACCTTCCGATTCATCTTGCTCTTGTGTAAGTGCGGTAACAAAAATAACTGGAATATGTGCGGTTGTAGGATTAGCTTTTAAAATTTTACACACTTCAAAGCCATTCATATCTGGCATCATAACATCAAGTAAAATGAGGTTCGGTGGATCGTTTTCAATTAATTGCAGTGCTAATGGCCCCGATTTAGCGAACGACAAACGGTAGTTACTCGCTAAAACCTCGCGCATTACTTTTAAATTCGCAGGTTCATCATCGACGATTAATATTCGCGCCTGATTTATAGATTGAGCCATCGTCGTCCTCAGAAGAGCTAATTATTAAGTGTTGTTAATAATGCATTGAGCTCTATTTTTGCATTATCAAATTCAAATTCATTAAACTGTTCACAAATGCTTAAAATAGCATTTTTGTGCTGTTCTGGTGTTATTTTCTCAATATAACTTAATAACGTATCGTCCAACTCTGCTCGTTTAGCTTGGCTAAGTAAAAGCGTTAATTGGTGAATAAATTCAGCATTTGACACGGTTACTTTTTGTAATTTATTCTCTTTAGGAGCAAAATGTAAATGTGATAATTCATCTGCTAGCTGTTGCCACTCTTGTTGGCATTGTAATATGCATTGGGCATAAGTAGCTATATCACGCTGCTTTTCAGCTTGAGCAACTAAGTCAGACAAATTATTAAGCGCTAAGTTACCTGCAAGACCTTTTAAATTATGTAGAATTTGAGCATGGTGTTTATCGTTTAGCTTATTGGTCGCTAAGGTTTGCATACTATTTTGATGCTGAGCTAAAAAGAGCGCGACTTCTTTGAGGTGCTTTTCTTTACTGCCCCACATTTTCTCACCTTTAACTAAATCTATACGGAGTTTTGAGTCAATCGGATCTGCAGTTTCTAACCGGCTTATAGCAAGCCCAAGCACTCTTGCTATTTCGTAGTTGAGCTGGTTTATGTCAACGGGTTTAGTTGTAAATCCATTCATACCCGCTTGTTTGGCTGTTAGCTTGTCTTGCTGTAGCACACTGGCTGTTAAAGCAATTATTGGGGTTTGCTCTAGTTGCTTTTGCTGCTCTAAAGAGCGAATTGATGCCGTAGCACTGATCCCATCGCATTTAGGCATATGAATATCCATTAAAATAATATCAAAGCGATGTTGATTAAATATTTCAATGGCCTCAAAGCCATTATTAGCCTTTCTTACCTGATGCCCAGCTTGTGAGAGCATAATGGTGAGTAGCTCAATATTTTGTTCAATGTCATCGACCACTAAGATTTTTAGTGGTGGTAAATTAAATACGTTTTTACTAATGATCTGTACCTGACTTTTCTCGCCTTTTTCAAGCGCGACAGTAAAGCAAAAGCAGCTACCTTGGCCAAGGGTACTTTGTGCATATATATGGCCACCCATTAACTCAACCAGCTGTTTACTAATCGTTGTTCCAAGCCCTGTGCCACCAAATCGGCGAGTTGTGGTGCCATCTGCTTGCTCAAAAGGTTTAAAGATAGCCTCAAGACGATCTTTTTCAATACCTATACCTGTGTCTTGTACTTCAAATAAAATAGGATGATTGGGGTTATGAGTAACCGACAAAGTAACATGGCCTCGTTCGGTAAACTTTATCGCATTGCCGATTAAATTGGTTAGCACTTGGCGTAAACGCGTATCGTCACCAAAATAAAATGGATTCACATTGTCAGCTATTTTTAAATTGAGTTTTAGGTCTTTACGTTTTGCATCCAGCCAAAATGTAGACACAATATTGTCGAGTAATTCTTGCAAGTTAAAATGTACATTTTGAATTTCGAGTTTGCCTTTTTCTAACTTTGCTGAGTCGAGGATATCGTTAAGTAAGTGCAACAAAGAGCGCGCGGCGTTATTAACAGTAATTATTTGCTTCTGTTGATCTTTATTAAGCGGGCTATCTATCAAGATATCACTAAAGCCAATAATTGCATTCATGGGGGTACGTATCTCATGACTCATATTTGCCATAAAAGACTGTTTAGCTTGCGCGGCTACTTCAGCCTCGTATTTAGCTTGTTTTAAGCTTTGCTCATATTCATAGCGTTTGGTTATATCAACCAAAACGCCATCAACCCAGCGGGCATCATTTTTAGAGCCTGTGACAATACTTGCTTGATCCAGTACCCAAATAATATTGCCGTTGCGATGGCGAATGCGGTATTCAATTGAGTATTGACTGGTTGATGCAACCGCTTGATCAATGGCTAAAGAAATAGCCGCTTCATCTTCTTTAACAATCAGCTCGGCAAAGGTAATACGCTGCTCAGTAAACTCTTCAGCGCGATAACCCGTTAGTTCATAGACGCTTGGGCTTATAAACAACATACTCCAGTGTTCATCTAACAAGCAGCGAAATACAACACCGGGCATATTGTTCATCAAGGTACGATATTGTCGCTCTTTTTCAATTAAGCTTTGTTGTAATGCTTTTTGTTCAGTTAAATCGGTAATAAAGCCAACAAATAGTGTTTCAGTTTGCAATTGCTTTACTTCACCAATCCCTAGTCGAATTGGAAATTGATGACCATTTTTATGTTTTGCCCACACATCACGATTAACGCCAATCACACGCTTTACTTCATGGTTTGTGGTGTTTTTTAAAAAAGCATCGTGTTGATTAGCAATATCATCAGCCATCAATATTTTTACATTTAGGCCAATGACCTCATTATCTTTCCAGCCAAAAATCGTTTCTGCGGCCTTATTAAAGCTTAAAATGGTACCTTTAATATTGATAGTGACGATGCCATCAATAGCAGTTGATAAAATAGCATCAAGGCGAGACTCTTCAGCAGATTTTTTCCCTAACAGCATTCTGTAGCGGATCATGCCATTGATGATCACAACCACCGCTGTTAATAAAAGCGTGGCGAACGACACACTAATAGCAATAAAGGTTAGATGTGATTGGTTTGTTTGCTCGTTAATTATCGGGCTTGTTGCAATAAATCGCGTAGCAGCCATGCCCATATAATGCATACCAGCCACGGCAAGGCCAAGAATAAGGGCGCAAATAATACGATTATGCACCGGCGTTAATTTTTTAAAGTGTGCTGGTAAATGAAAACGTACATAGAGGCTGATGAAAGAGAGCAGCACTGCTACAACAATTGAAGCGCCAAACCATATTGGATCATAACGAAGTAAAGGACTTAATTGCATCGCGGCCATACCGCTGTAATGCATGGTGCCAACACCCGCGCCGAATAAAAGAGAGCTTAGAATTAAATTGATAATACGAGGGTTAGAGCTATATGTTTTCAAACAAGAAAAAGCAATGGTACATGCCAGTAAAGCCGGTATAAACGACACAAAAGTGAGTGTGGGATCGTATTCAATTGTAGTGCACAAAGAAAATGCGAGCATAGCAATAAAATGCATACTCCATACCCCCCCAGCAAGCACTAAAGCTGCAGTTACATTGGCCAGCTTACGATAAGACTTAAAGTGAGTATTATTTGCTAAATCGATAACGTGAAGGGAAAAGTAGGCTGCAAAAATTGCGGTGAGTATAGATAGTGTCACTAAACTTGGGTCGTATACACCATTAATAATTAGACTTGGATCTGGTTGGTTTATAAAAAAATTAGATAGCATCAATCATTCACATAATAACTCTTAAACCCAGTCTAATATAAACGCAACAATAATCACAAGGTATTGAGCTCTAAGTTACAACAGCAACGTAAGTGTTTTAAGCTCTAAGTTACAACAGCAACGTAAGTGTTTTAAGCTCTAAACTTACTATTCATTGAGAATTACTACATGCATTGGTATTAAAATGGCATTTAGTAGGGATTATTTATAGATCAGCCGTTATGGTACAAGGTAAAATAAAGCCCAGTGTTTAATTATAACTAGGCAGCATTCATTGTTGGATTACACTTTAAAGCGAAGTAAACGAAGAAAAACAGTAGCGATCAAAGTCGCACAACGAGAACTTACGGTGTATGCGCCCCATTTTGTAACGAAAACACAAATTAATGAATGGCTGTTGAGTAAACAGGGCTGGATTGATGCTCAGTTACATAAGCAACAAATTCAAGCCGATACACGACAGTTTCCACTCAAAACCCATAGCATTAAATTATTTAATGAAGCTGTAAATGTGCAATTTGAAAATGCAGCACGCACTCAATGGCAGCAGTACAATGAAAGCCAAACGCTGTTACTGAGTATTTCTTCACGTGTGAAGCATCAAACGCAAATGTATCAAGGTTTGCTAGAGCAGTTTTTGCATGAGAAGTTAGAAAGTTATATTGAAATGCGAGTTAACGACTATTGTCAGCTGATGGGTGAAAAGCTACCGAGTAATATTCGTATTCAATTGTATAAGCGTCGCTGGGGCAGTTGTAACCGCAGGCGTGAACTGACCTTCAACTTGCACTTGGCAAGCGCACCTACATGGATAATTGACTACGTGATTGTGCATGAGTTAGCGCATTTAAAGTATTTAAATCACAGTGCACAATTTTGGCATCGTGTAGGATTATTTTATTCAGAACACAAAAAAGCAAGTGCTTGGTTAAATAAGCATGGCATGAGTTTACAATGGGTTTTTGAATAATTAGAACATAAAACGAGGTAGTAAAGAGAAGTGGTGGAGGGAGCTGGATTCGAACCAGCGAAGGCTGAGCCGTCAGATTTACAGTCTGATCCCTTTGGCCGCTCGGGAACCCCTCCAATGCAACGCGGCAGATAATAGCAAACTTCTTATTTAAGTAAAGAAAAAAGCTAAAGAAAATTCAAATTTAGCCGATAAATACTTATTAATTAGTTAAATAGGCTAAAGTCTATGCATATTGGTGATTTGTTAATCACGGAGAGCCAGTTAAAAACGAGGCTTAATGAAAGTGTGCACGATAACCGCCGAGGCGAGTTTGCACTTTTATTAGCAATGCTCTCTCATGACGCGCTTGATTTTAGTGAGTTTCACTTACCTAAAAGTGATGCAAGTGGTTACCAAGCTGATGAAGAGACCTTGCGAAAGCAATTTGGTGCGGGCCCAAAGCAGCCATTAGCGCCAGATACCTTTAATATGTTAATTGGCAAAAATAACACGGAACTTTTAGCAAAAATGGGAAGCGCTATAGGGATGAGTGATATAAAGTTAACTCAGTGCTTAAAGCCTGAACCGTTAAATATTCGAGATGATAAAAATCATATTCCGCTTAACGTGATTGATAATTGTGAACTGGCGGTACGTCGGCGAATTAAAAACAGTGATATGCCGCTCTCAAATATACAAATGGATGCCGCAGCATTTTATGATGATTTACAAAATGAAGCCCTCCACCAGCCATTACATTTGTTTAGTGCCTAATTAAATTACATTAAATGCTGTTTTTTAAGCGCCATTAGATTGTAATAAACTGTGTTTATATTAGTGGTTTTGTAGGTGCTTTATTTTAATAACCGATTTAATATAAAAAAAGCATCCAAAATTTAAATGCAATTGCTATAATGGCGCAAATGGTATGACATTAAATGCCATTATCATTAAACCAAGGTAATTAGGAACGTAATGAAGAAAACATTCACGCTGAATCATGAGAAAATCAAATACCCTCGTATGGTTGATGCTGCAAAGCATGAAGTGAAAAAATATTTGAAAAGAGAACGTAATAAAACTTTACCTGTTGATGCCGACTACTGGGCATTTGATTGTAAGTTTGGTAACACGGCTGAAGAGGCCCAAGTGGTTCACGTTGCTGAAATTAACAATCACATCAGTGAAATTGAAAAGCAAGGTTTAACCTCTTTCTACTTAGAGATTTTAGCAAGACCTGCACAACGTCAAGACTTCGATGAAGGTGATGACGAATAAAGCGCTAAGTTGCGTTTAGTGTAGTTTTTGAAAATGGGCCAAGTGGCCCATTTTTTGTGGTTGTTACTTATACACTATGACACTTTTTATACTTTTTATTACTGCCGCAAGGACAAGTATCATTGCGTTTCACTTTAATATCAGCAACCGGTGTGATCTCACCATCAAGGTATCGCCACTGTTCATCTTCTTTAATAAACTTTGAATGCTCAGCCAGCTCGCAATACAAGTCTTGATAAAAGTAATGGGCTTTAAACTTTACAAACCCTGTTTCATCATTATAACCAGAATCTAATACGGTTAAGTTTATAAAGCGGCAACTAGTTGCAAAGTCCTTAATTTCTGATAGTGAGTTTTCAGCTTGCTTTTCTTTTGCGTAACTTTCACGAACAAAAGCCGCGTTTTTAACCGCATATGCACTGTAGCGAGCACGCATAAGTTGCTCAGGTGTTTGTGGCTGTTTGGTTTTTAAATGAAAAGGTTCACAGCAATCAGCATAAAGTTGCTGACTGCCACAAAAACATAGTAGGGCGTTAGAGGTCATAATAAATGTACTGTGTATTAAAACGCTAGTTTACCAAGCTTATTGCGTTAGTGAAATCTCAGCTTGAGCGCTTTTTTTGCTAAAGCAATACAGCTTAGTGCGTGTATGGCTCAGGTTTAATGATAACTGTGATAGTTGCTGATTATTTATTATGTCGGTCCAGGTGATCACCGCTGCAAAATTTCCATTGTGAAGTGCAGAACTTAAAACATACTCTATATTAACTAAATGTTTTTGGCGTATAACTAATAATTTACTGGTATCAATTGAACATGAATCAAGTAACGCTTTACTAGGTACATGGTCTGGCGCAATTAAAAGTGTCCATGCATTTAAGCTATTGTATTGGTGTAATACTTTTAATAATTCAAACGTCGCTGAAATCTCATCTTCAATTTGTACAACGTTAACACAATCAGATTGGTCATCTTGTTGGTAGCTCTTAACTGTTCTTACGGTAATAGGCTGTAACATAATCGTCTCACTCACTGGGTTTTTATACAGTACATGTATACAGTAGTTTATACAGTTGTTTGGTGCAAGTGTTTTTTGCTATTTTTTTGTACAGTTATTCAGCTGAGCACGATAATGAAACTATTTAAAAATAAATAGTTCATATATAACAATAGATTATAATTTTTGGGGATGAATACTTTTGACGGTAGCTTTTTAATCTATAACTAAATAAATCTTGAAATGCATGAGGTATACAGTAGTTTAAAAAATTAAGCGTTGTTGCATTTAACTTATAAAACGCTTAATTAATTTACAGATAGAATGAGTTACTAGGTAGTAAAACTATTTTTCGTGACTTATAGGGATCAAATGTGAAAATTGTAACTGATGAATTTGTTCATATAAGCTGGCGGCATAACACTGGGCGTCTTTAAGTCGTTTGGTACTAATGTGTTTGCGTATATCGCTCATTGCCTCTATTGCTGGCTCATATCCTTGGCTACTAGCTAAGCTGAGCCACGCAGCCCCATGAAATACACTTTGTGGCACACCTTGGCCTTTAATGAAAAATAGCCCTAAGTAAAACTGTGCACGATAGTTTCCTGCCATTGCTGCTAAACGCATCCATTTTGCGGCTAAGGCGCCTTGTTCATTTTTAAGGTAATAAAGAGCTTTATTTAATGTGTCTTGATCGGTGTTTTTAGAGCTCGCAGGGGGATTTGCATCGCTTGGTTGCGTTACAAAAGAAAGAATGTTGTCTAATTGTTGCTCTAAGTCTTGGCCACTTGGTGTCGTTTTGATCATGCTACTTCGTTTGTTATTTTAATCACTTAGCTAGTTTAGTATATAGCAAGGTAAAATGTCCTGTAAAAAGTTATTTTTATGCTAAAATCTCGCCACTTTTTACAACCACAAGTTTATTATGCTCGAAGCCTTATTCAAAATCCGTGCAAATGATTCTTCGGTTCGCCGTGAATGTATTGCCGGTATGACTACATTTATTACGATGGTTTATATCGTATTCGTTAACCCAGCTATGCTTGCAGAAGCAGGCATGGACCAAGGTGCTGCCTTTGTTGCAACCTGTATTGCCGCTGCAATAGGGTGTTTTATTATGGGGTTGTGGGCCAATTATCCATTGGCATTGGCACCGGGTATGGGATTAAATGCATTTTTTACCTATGGCGTGGTGCTAGGTATGGGCTATAGCTGGCAAGCAGCGCTGGGCGCGGTGTTTATGTCAGGGTGTATATTTTTAATATTAAGCTTATTTAAGGTGCGAGAGTGGATTATTAATGCAATCCCCCTGGTGCTCAAACAAGCAATAGCAACCGGTATTGGTGCATTCTTGGCACTTATTGCGCTGAAAAGTGCTGGTATTATTGTATCAAGCCCAGCAACACTTGTGCAGCTAGGGGATATAACGTCACCGGGTCCGCTATTAGCTATTTTTAGTTTTTTTATTATTGCGGCATTACTTTATCGTGACTTTAAAAGCGGCGTGCTTATTAGTATTTTACTCGTTACCGCGATAGCAGTGTCGATGGGATTAGTTGAATATCATGGTGTTGTTGCAATGCCACCTTCAATAATGCCGACTTTTATGCAACTTGATTTTAGTGCTGCTTTTGAACTGTCTATGTTGAGTGTTATTTTTGCGTTTCTATTTGTTGATTTATTTGATACCTCAGGCACGTTGGTAGCGGTTACTCAAAAAGCGGGTCTAGCAGATAAAAACGGCAATATGCCGCGTTTAGGTCGCGCATTAAGCGCTGATAGTACTGCAACCATTGCCGGTGCAATGCTGGGAACTTCAACAACAACTTCTTATATAGAATCTGTAGCGGGAGTATCAGTGGGGGGCCGAACGGGCTTAACGGCTGTAGTTGTAGGTTGCTGCTTTTTATTAATGATGTTTTTTGCACCTTTGGCACAAATGGTACCCGCATACGCAACAGCAGGGGCAATCTTATATGTATCTGTTCTAATGCTACAAAACTTAAAGTTTGTAAACTGGGATGATATGACTGATGCAATTCCAGTGAGTGTTGTATTGTTAATGACTCCATTGACCTTTTCAATTGCACACGGTATTGCACTGGGTTTTATTTCTTATACAGCGGTTAAAGTACTGTGTGGTAAAAAAGATCAGGTAAGTATTAGTGTTTGGATTTTAACGGCACTGTTTATTATTAAGTTTGCATTTTTATCTTAATGCTTTTGTTAAATAGCTAGATTTAGTTTGGGTATGTAAATTTATATAGTGACTAAATTTCAGTTATAAAAAAGCCCATACAGTTGTATGGGCTTTTTTATTAGGTAATGGATTACCATTTCTTTTTCGGTGCAAACAGTACGTCTAAATCATCTTGCTCTTGTTCGTTCTTTTTCTTCAATGATGTAGCGTTTGATGCCTTTAATTCAGTGCTTATTGTTTCTAGATAGCCTTCAACTTCAACTCGTTTTGCAGTAATGTAATCATCATTAAATGACACACTGTTTAGCGTCGTCGATGCTTTTTCAAAGTACTGCCTAGCAGAGCCTACCATACCGGCTGTTTGAGCTGCTAGACCACGTTTTATCTGGCTTTCAATGTTGATTCTTAGTTGTAGCTTCTCAAGGCGTTTGTCTTCTGCAATAAACGCTTGGCTGTCAACTTTCCCCTTGTTGTGCTCAGAACGGATAATAGTACGGAGCTTTTTTATACCCTGTATTAGTGATATCAGTTGCTTGTCATTACCTGGCAAAACAAAACCATCCGAGCCGTCTTGAATCGGATTTTGTAGTCGCTCTTTTGCTTCTTTTAAGCGGTTTTTTAGTCCGCTACCACCGCTTGAAATAGACACCATATTACTTAGCGCATCATGAATACGACGTTGTAATATTCGCTGAGTTGCTTCTGAAAGAGGGATATTTGCGCTATTCATTAACGCCTCTTCAGTTTCTTCAATGATAGCTTTTTGTTTTGTTAGCTCTTTACGTCGTTCAGCTTCTTGTTTTTCTTTGTGTTGTTGAACAGCACTAACCCACAGTGCAATGACGATAAGCGCAACAATTAATACAATTATAATGGAAACGATCATGTTATAATTCTCAAATTCTTAACCTTATTATCTAATCTTACATTAAATATATAAAAGGTGGGAAACTTTGCGCCGATTAACTAAAAAAAACACCATGCATAAAGCGTTTAAATCTTAATGTGTTATGTTTTGTTTGCTGATAATCATTGCTATCTCAACTTTATTTATTGTGTTAACCTGAAATTTCAATAAATTAATTGTTACATTGTGTAACCTTAATCAGCCTTTTATATAGTTACCTATTAATTAGGGTGCGCTTTTATCTGTCAATGTGAATTATAACGAAACTACATAGCCATGAAATTACAACAACTTAGATATATCGTAGAAGTTCAAAATCATAAATTAAATGTTTCAGCTACCGCTGAGAGTTTATTTACCTCCCAGCCTGGTATTTCTAAGCAAGTACGTATGTTAGAAGATGAACTAGGTGTACAAATTTTTGGCCGTAGTGGTAAACATTTAACTCACGTTACAGGTGCTGGCGAAGAAATCATTAACATATCGCGAGAAATACTCTCAAAAGTTGAGGGTATTAAAGCGGTTGCTAATGAACATACGCTGCCCGATCAAGGTAAACTTAATATTGCGACTACGCACACCCAAGCACGTTATGCGTTACCAAGCGTAATTCAAGGCTTTACCCAAAAATACCCAGCAGTGTCACTGCATATGCACCAAGGTACGCCGCAGCAAATATCGGATGCAGCTGCGCGCGGTGATGCAGATTTTGCGATTGCTACTGAAGCACTGCACTTATATTCAGATTTAGTTATGTTGCCTTGTTATCACTGGAATCGCAGTATTGTGGTTGCTAAAGATCACCCCCTTGCGAAAAAAGTCGATAACTTAACGGTGGCAGATATAGCGCAGTATCCTTTGATCACTTATGTATTTGGTTTTACTGGTCGCTCAGAGCTTGATAAAGCATTTAACGCCTATGGGCTTGAGCCGCATATTGTATTTACCGCCACCGATGCCGATGTTATTAAAACGTATGTGCGCCTGGGATTAGGTGTCGGTGTGGTTGCATCTATGGCAATTGACCAGGTAAACGACAGCGACTTAGTGTGCATTGATGCTAGCCATTTATTTGAAGCAAGCACCACTAAGATTGGTTTTAGAAAAGGTAGCTTTTTACGTACCTACATGTATGACTTTATCGAACGTTTTGCACCGCATTTAACCAAAGAGCGAGTAGAGCGAGCAAGTTTGCTGCGTAATCAAGACGATGTTGATAAATTATTTGCTGATATCGAATTGCCAGTTAAATAACCGCCATAAACAGTAATGAAAAAGCCGCTTAGTTTTGCAACTAAGCGGCTTTTTTTTATGCTATCTAATTAGCACTCGATAATGTTAACAGCTAATCCACCGCGAGCGGTTTCTTTGTATTTTGTTTTCATATCGTTACCGGTATCGAGCATGGTTTTAATTACTTTATCAAGCGATACTTTTTGTTCTCCACTACCGCGAATAGCAAGACGAGAAGCATTAATTGCTTTAATAGCGCCCATTGCATTACGCTCAATACAAGGTACCTGCACTAAGCCGCCCACTGGATCGCAGGTCAATCCTAAGTTATGTTCCATGCCAATTTCAGCGGCATTTTCTACGTGTACCACGTTACCACCAACAATTTCAGTCAGCGCACCAGCAGCCATTGAACAGGCAACACCAACTTCACCTTGGCAACCCACTTCAGCACCTGAGATAGAGGCATTTTTTTTGTATAAAATACCAATAGCGGCCGCGGTTAATAAATACCGAGTAGCAATGTCGCGATCAACTTCTTTGATAAAAGTATGATAGTACATTAATACGGCTGGTAGGATACCAGCTGCACCATTTGTTGGTGCAGTAACCACACGACCGCCTGCTGCATTTTCTTCATTCACTGCTAATGCGAATAAATCAACCCAATCCATAGCACGAAGTGGATCGTTACTCACTTCTACATTGAGCTTTAAATATAAGCTTGGTGCACGGCGTTTTACTTTCAAACCACCAGGTAAAATACCTTCGGTACGCATACCACGTTCAATACAGGCTTTCATTACTTGCCAAATATTAAATAATTCATCTTTTATGGCTTCTTCACTGCGTAAGGTTTTTTCGTTTTTCATCATTAACGTTGATACGCTGTAACCCGACTCTTTACACATTTCGAGTAATTCTTTAGCCGTTCCAAACGGGAACGGGGCAGGGTTTTCTTCGCGAATATCTAAGGCCGCTTGTTTTTCTTTTTCAAACTCTTCATCTGTAACAATAAACCCGCCACCAATAGAGTAGTAAACTTTGCTATATACTTTTTCGCCATTGTTATAGGCAATAATTTCCATTGCGTTGGAATGTTTAGGGAGTGTTTTTCTACGATGAAAAACAATAGCGCCTTGTTTAGGGAATTTAGCTTTATGAGTTTGGTTTAGATAAATAACCTGCTCATTTTCTATTTTTGCTAAAATATCGTCCACTAAATCGGCATCAATGGTCTCAGGATCATAACCGGCTAGGCCAAGGATCACTGCTTTTCCCGAACCATGACCAACACCTGTTTGCCCCAGTGAGCCGTAAAGCTCTACTTTTACATCGGTTACATTTGCTAATAGTTGTTGCTCATCTAGGTCATTAACAAATAAGCGTGATGCACGCATTGGGCCGACGGTATGTGACGATGAGGGGCCAATACCAATGCTAAACATGTCAAATGCACTGATCATAATGTGTGTCTCTACTTAGTTTTCTCAGCATTAAGCTGTTCTTTGAACGGTCGACTATAATAACGTGGAAATGCAGGTGTGTAACCCTTATTAGCAAAGATTTAAACTGGTATGGCGAGTTGTTTTGTAAAGTTTTTAATAATGCTGGCTGTGGCACCCCACAAAAGCCCGTGAGGAGTGATAAAGCCATTTAAAGTTAGGGCTTTTCCATTACGTTCAAAGTGGATTGGTTGCCAATTAGCTTCGTTGTTCAGTGCTTTTATAGAGAGTAAAAAGCTGGCTTGTACTTCGTTATGATCGTTCTCCCATACCGTTTCTTTTTTAATTAAGCCCACAAAAGGACGTATAGTAAATCCAGTAAGGGTAGAGTATTCCGGCAGCTGGCCTAAAACTTGAACATTATGCGGGGGAATGTTTAGCTCCTCATGTAATTCACGCAGTGCCGTGGTGCGCAGGTTAACATCATTAATTTCAAATTTACCACCCGGTAAACAAATCTCCCCAGGGTGGTGATGTAAATAGGTTGGCCGCTTACACAATAAAACATGTGCTTCGTTATCTATATCAATCAAAGGTAGCATCACTGCACTGGCGCGCTTTTTTTTATTATCTTTGAGCTGATCCACGGCTAAACTGCGGTTTAATTGAAAACGAGCCGAAATGGTTTCACTATTCAAAGCGACCTTCATTTAATATAGGGAGTATTTTATTTACTTTATCGTATGTTTCTTGATATTCCAATTCGACTTTTGAATCAGCAACAATGCCACCGCCAGCCCAACAATGTATTTGCTGATGATGAGTAACTAAAGTTCGAATGGTAATACTGGTATCCATATTACCGCAGGCGCTAATATAGCCAATAGAGCCACAATAAATACTGCGTCTGTGTGGCTCCAGCTCTTCTATTATTTCCATTGCGCGCACTTTTGGTGCCCCGGTAATAGACCCTCCAGGGAATGCAGCTTCAAGTTGATCGACTGCTGTTTTTCCTTCATCAAGGATGGATGTAACTGTACTTACCAAATGGTGTACTGCCGGAAAGCTTTCAATAGCAAATAAAGAAGGTACAACCACAGAGCCCGGTTTTGCGACTTTACCTAAATCATTTCGTAGCAGGTCTACTATCATGACATTTTCAGCGCGGTCTTTACTGGAGTTTGCCAGTAATGTGGCTTGTTTGGCATCTTCTAAAGCATCGGCTTTACGTGGTAGCGTGCCTTTAATAGGTTTTGTTTCTACCTTGTTGTCGTGCACTGCAATAAAACGCTCGGGTGATATTGATAAAATAGCGCCTTGCGGATGATTTATAAAACTAGAAAAAGGCGCTTTATTGGCCTGCGTTAATTTAACATAGGCCGCCCAAGGAGACCCTTGGTAATGTGCGCTAAAACGCTGAGCTAAATTAATTTGATAACAATCACCACTTTTTAAGTATTCTTCAATCGCGGCAAACTTTTCGCTATAACTCCTCTGACTCATATTTGACTGCCACTGTGATGTAAGCGAAAAGCTTTCATGTTTAGGTGGTTGCGCTAAATGCTGCTGATACTGCGAGAGACGATTTACATTGGGTTGCGAAATATAAAACCACTTACGCAGTTGTTTATCGTAAATCAGTGCATCAAGGTAAAGTCCAACGGCCATTTGCGGTAAATCAATGTCGTTAAGAGCGTTGCTTGGTAGTTGCTCTATGGTACGCCCTAAGTCATAACCAAAATAACCAAGCCAGCCACCGTTAAAGGGTAAATTGTGGACGGCTTTTGTTGTATCGAGCTTTGCTAATTCATCGTTCATTATTTCAAAGCAGCTTTTAGCACTCGCTTGGTTATTAAAAACGGTTAGATTATTTTTAACTTCCAGAGTGCTTTGAGGCTCAATAGCAATTATGTCAAAACGACTGTTAATGTGATCGCTATCACCCGAATCTAGCAAAATGGCGTAGGGCAAATGAGCAAAATGCGAAAATACCTCTATACAATTTTGTGATATGGCTAATTCAACACAATTTTTTTTATTGTTTAGCATTTACTATCCCTTTAAGAACTGGCTCGAAACGGGCTGGGAGGGTATCATAAGTCAAATTTATTTGGCAGCGTTTAGTGAGCGCTGTGGTTGAAAACAGTTCGAACCACCGTCACGGGTTTGATATCGCTTACGTGCAGCGTGCGTAACAACAACTTAAGGAACCACTATGAGTACAATTCGTCAGCAAGACTTTATTGATAGCATTGAAGATGCTTTGCAATATATCTCGTTTTACCACCCTCTTGATTTTGTTCAAGCGCTAGAAAAAGCGTATAACAAAGAGCAAAGCAAAGCCGCTAAAGATGCGATTGCACAAATCTTAATTAACTCGCGTATGTCGGCAGAAGGTAAGCGTCCGCTGTGCCAGGATACTGGGATCATCACCTGTTTCGTAAAAGTAGGTATGGATGTTAATTGGGATAAAACCGACTTAACAGTACAACAAATGGTTGATGAGGGGACGCGTCGTGCGTACTTAAATCCAGATAACCCATTGCGTGCATCGATTGTTGCCGACCCTGCAGGAACACGTAAAAATACTAAAGATAATACGCCATCAGTGGTACACATTGACTTAGTTGCAGGCGATAAAGTTGAAGTGATGGTGGCTGCTAAGGGTGGTGGCTCAGAGAACAAAAGTAAAATGGTGATGTTAAACCCATCTGACGATGTGGCCGAGTGGGTAGAAAAAACGTTACCAACAATGGGGGCGGGTTGGTGTCCACCAGGTATGCTAGGCATAGGTATTGGTGGCACTGCAGAAAAAGCAGCGGTAATGGCGAAAGAGTCATTAATGGATCCGGTTGATATTCATGAACTCATTGAGCGCGGCGCAGAAACAACAGAAGAAAAGCTGCGTTTAGAAATTTTTGAACGTGCGAATAAATTAGGTATTGGTGCGCAAGGTCTTGGCGGTTTAACCACGGTTGTTGATATTAAAATTAAAACGGCGCCAACTCACGCGGCTTCAAAGCCAGTGGTTATGATCCCAAATTGTGCTGCTACGCGCCACGTTCACTTTACGCTTGATGGTTCAGGCCCTGCGAATTTAAAAGCACCTAAATTAGAAGACTGGCCAGAAGTGACATTCGAAGTCGGTGAGGGCACACGCCGTGTTAATTTAGATACCCTTACTAAAGAAGACACTAAAGAATGGAAAATGGGTGAAACCGTTTTACTCTCAGGTACTATTTTAACGGGTCGAGATGCTGCTCATAAGCGTCTGCAAGATATGATCAACTCAGGGGAAGGTTTACCTGAAGGTGTTGATTTTGATAACAAGTTTATTTACTACGTTGGTCCTGTGGATGCAGTAGGCGATGAAGCAGTAGGTCCTGCTGGCCCGACAACGGCTACTCGTATGGACAAATTTACTGACATGATGTTAGAAAAAACAGGCATCGTGGGAATGATTGGTAAAGCTGAACGTGGCCCTGCAACGGTTGAGTCTATTAAAAAGCATCAGTCAGTGTATTTAATGGCTGTAGGCGGTGCGGCTTACTTAGTATCTAAAGCAATAAAAAAGGCACGTGTTGTTGCATTTGAAGATTTAGGTATGGAAGCTATCTACGAGTTTGAAGTAGAAGATATGCCAGTAACGGTTGCCGTTGACAGTGAAGGTGAAAATGCTCACACCCAAGGTCCTGCAATTTGGAAAGCAAAAATTGAAGAACTAGACAGTAAAATGAAGTAAGTTTTCTGTATAAACAGCAATCATAAAAGCGAGCACCCCGTGCTCGTTTTTTTATTTTTAAAATTTGCAGATACTTAAACACCTCAGACCAGTTTATACTGCGCAGACAGATATTATATAACCCATTGTATTTTATGATGTAGTGTTCTTTTTCAAGATGTACTATTAAGTTTACATATAAATTCAAAGTGACGTTCACGTAAGCGTAAACTTTAATTGCGATGACGTTTTTAGCTTTTATACTTAATAATATAATTATTATTAAATTATTTATGCTTATTTATCACGATAAACCGTTTTATTTTTCTATTGAGTACGGTTTATTTGGTTTATCTACTCATAGTGTGGCGAACCATCAACTGAAGTGATAAAGTCTCGTCAATTTGTAGCGTGCTTGCCCAAAAGGGCTCATTATTTTCGGAGTATTTAAAGTGGTTGTATTTAATCAAGTTGAATTTGATAACCATGAACAAGTGGTTTTTTGTTCAGACAAAGCGTCTGGTTTAAAGGCTATTATTGCGGTACATAACACAAATTTAGGCCCAGCTGTAGGTGGTTGTAGAATGTGGGATTATGCCAACGATGAGGATGCAGTTTACGACGTATTGCGCTTATCAAAAGGGATGACCTATAAAAATGCTGTGGCACGCTTGCCATTTGGTGGTGGTAAGTCAGTTATTATTGGCAATGCAAAAGAGATCAAGTCTGAACA
The DNA here is from genome assembly GCF_005887265.1 of Pseudoalteromonas sp. S1608. Lineage (GTDB taxonomy): Bacteria > Pseudomonadota > Gammaproteobacteria > Enterobacterales > Alteromonadaceae > Pseudoalteromonas > Pseudoalteromonas undina. The sequence goes on along the minus strand of NZ_PNDK01000023.1, from coordinate 28,105 downwards.
GTTGTTTCGTGCATTTGGTCGTCAATTAGAGCGTTTAAATGGCAGTTACTACTCAGCAGAAGACGTAAATATCACGTGTGATGATGTGGCGTTAATGAACAAAGAAACAAATTACGTGCTAGGCCTTGAAGGCAAAAGTGGTAACCCATCGCCATTTACAGCTTACGGCACGTTTTTAGGTATGAAAGCAGCGCTTCATCATCAGCGCGGCATTCAAGATTTTTCAGGCATTAAAGTAGCTGTGCAAGGTTTAGGTGCGGTGGCTTATGGATTATGTAAGCACTTGGCTGAAGCTGGTGCAGAATTATTTGTTACTGATATTAACCAAGCAGCGGTAGAGCGTGTAGTCAACGATTTTGGTGCAACAGCGGTTGGTATTGATGAAATATACGACTTAGATGTTGATGTGTATGCGCCTTGTGCGTTAGGTGCCACTATTAATGACACAACGATCCCTCGTTTAAAAGCAACTATAATAGCAGGATGTGCAAATAATCAGCTTGCAGAATCACGCCATGGTGAAATTATACGTGAAAAAGGTATTTTATACGCACCAGATTATGTAATAAATGCAGGCGGTATTATTAACGTGTATTACGAAACAGCGCCTGAAGGTTACAGTAAAGAGGCGTCTAATAAACACGTAGAGAAAATTTTCGATACATTAAGCGAAATCTTTACCCGTAGTGAAAAAGAACAAAAATCAACGCATTTAATTGCTGATGAGCTTGCTCAAGAAATTATTGAAAACGGACTTTAAGTTTTTATTTAGTTCAACTAAGGAGCGAATATCGCTCCTTTTTTTATGCCTATATAAGACTTTGGTATAACTACACCCAAAGCATCATTTTAGTTAATGCGAATATAGGCAAAGCGAGGTAAAATTTTACTTTTGCTCTGTGTATAATTTATGTCCTCTGCCGATTTATCTCTTCGGGCTATTGATTTTGATCAGTGGCCGCGCAAACAACATTTTGAATTGTTTCAAAACTTCACTCAGCCTTATTTTAATGTGTGTGTAAGACTCAATGCTAAAAAGCTATATACCGTGTGTAAGCAAACTAATCGTGCTTTTTTTCATGGTTATGTTTATTGCTTATTAAAAGCATGTCATGAGTATGAGCCGATGATGCTGCGTATTGTTAATCAAAAACCTTATTATTTAAACACCATGCGCGCGAGTGTTGTTGAGCTTGCCGATGATGACTCGTTTCGCTTTAGTTATTTTAAACAGCAAAACTCGTTAAATGAGTTTGCTAATAAAGCAAAAGCGATTAGTCATGAAGCAAGGTTAAACCCGCTGTTTTCTGATGCCTTTGCAGCAACTGAAGGACAAGCTGATTTAATTCACGTTTCTGTTTTACCTTGGTTAAACTTTAGCAGCTTTTCGCATGCGTTTACCCAGGGCCAAAGCTGTGGCATCCCTAAATTTGTGTTTGGTCAATACAACCCCGATACAGGCGAAATGCCACTATCAATTGATGTCCATCATGCGTTATTAGATGGACTACATGTGGCTAAGTTCATCCAACGATTGCAACATACATTTGATAGTTTGAGTGATAATACTTAATGAAAAAGTTGTAAATCTTATGTTATTATTTGTTGGTGATGTTTTCTAATTAAATTTTCACCTTGAATTTACTCAAATATAAAAACTAATAATTATAAAGGCAGTGTCTGATGAATCGCTTGGTGATTTTATGTTTCTTGTTGGTGATTTTTACTGTTAATGCTCAGCAACAGACTCGGCTGCCGTTGCGCGATTATTTTTTTGAAACGTGGAATACCCGTTCGGGCCTTCCTCACAATAGCATTAATAGCCTTGCACAAACACAAGATGGCTATTTATGGGTAGGTACTTGGGAAGGGCTTGCCCGCTTTAACGGTCAAGAATTTAAACTATTTACCCGCTCAGAAATTACCGATTTGCCTGACTCAGGCGTACGTGCGCTTACCCCCACATCCGATGGCGGCTTACTCATAGCTGGAGCGCGCGGCGGTATTAGTTTATATCAGCACCGACAATGGGACACTCAACCTAATGCCCAAGCAATGGTTAATCACGTATTTAAGAGTAAAAACGAGGATTTGTGGTTGGCACTTGAAAATGATGGTGTGTTTTATCGACCTGCCAAAAGCACTCAAGATATCCCAATAATACAAAACGTCAGTGCTTATAGAATAATTGAAGATAAGCAGGGCACTATATGGGCTGCAACTAGTGATGGGCTGTATAAAATAGTTAACTACACGGCTACATTGATGACTCCACATCATGGTTTGCCAGATGCACCTGTATATACTCTATTGATTACCCGTGAAGGACGCCTTGTTATTGGTAGTGAAAGAGGTGCGCGAGTATTAAATGGCAATGTGTTCGAGTCACCCCATCCACAGCTTAGTGCTGAGTCGATTTCTAGTTTATTAGAAGATAACCATGGTGATTTATGGTTTGGCACTATTAATAAAGGGGTATTTAGGCTTAGTGTTGATGGCATAGAACAATTAGATGCTAAAAATGGCTTACCTGCAAACCGCATATTGTCATTATTGCAAGACAGAGAAAACAGTATTTGGGTAGGTACCAACGCGGGTGTATTTAGATTAAGAGAAGCCCCGTTTTCATCGTGGGGAAAAAAGCGAGGCTTATCTAGCGACTACGTACGCACGGTACTTTCACATTCTGATGGCAGTTTATGGATAGGCGGGAGTACAGGCTTAGATCGGTTGCAAAATAATAAAATTACCCAAATTAAAGGGACTAAACAAGGCTCTCCTTATTCAGTATTGAGCTTACTTGAACAAAGCCAAGGTGATGTTTGGGTCGGTACTTATACTTCAGGTGTGTTAAAGGTGGTGAATAACGAGCTTGTACCTTACTTAAATCGTGATAATGGGCTTGGTAGTAATGAAGTACGCTCGTTACTTTTTGATTCAAAAAATCGTTTATGGATAGGTTCAGCCATGGGGTTAACGCGAGTTAATACCGACGGCAGTTTAGTGCAATTTACTAATGAGAAAGAGTTGCCGAGTGGCTTTATTCTAGCTTTGAGTGAAGATAAGAGGGCAAATATTTGGATAGGAACTGGCAATGGCGTAGTAGTTTACAATACCAATACGGATAAATTTAAACCAATTCAGTTCCCTGAAGCGTTTTCGGCTAAATATGCGTTTGGCTTTTATATTGACGATAAATATACCTGGATGGCGACCGATAGAGGTTTACTGCGTTATCAACATTCAAATGGCCATATGACTATTTTAGGGAGGGAGTTAGGATTACCGGTTGATAAGCTTTTTCAAATTGTGCCCTTTAAAGATTCACTTTGGCTATCAAGTAACCGTGGCATTATTGAAGTTAATTATAAGCAGGTTAATCAGCTACTAGATTCAGCTACAAAAGGTAGTCAGACGCTAGCTTTTCAATTATACGATGAGGGCGATGGCATGCTCAGTGCGCAAGCCAATGGAGGGTCAACGCCTTCGGCTACAGCGCATTCAGATGGTACTATTTGGTTTGCCACCGCAAAAGGGGTGAGTACTGTTAAACCCGCGCGATTAAAAGAAGCCACCGAGATACCGTTACCAACTATTGTAGAAAGTTTTTCTGTAGATGGTAAACCCATGTTATTGCCTGTTGATGGTGACACACTTGTTTTGCCACCTGGAGTTACACGACTATCGTTCCATTATGCGGGCTTAAGTTTTATCATGCCGCAGCGATTAAACTTTCAAACAAAAATGAAAGGCTTTAACGATGAATGGGTTGATCGTTTTCATATTGCAACAGCTGAATATACTAATTTACCCGCGGGGAAATATTCATTTGCAGTGCGTTCTGCCTATCCTAATACCGATTGGCAGCAAAATGACAAAGTGATTCATTTTGAAATTCAATCGTATTTTTGGCAAAAAACCAGCTTTAAGCTAGTGGTGTTTTTTATTTTTGTGGTTGTCATATATAGTGCATATCGTTATCGCTTGTATCGCTATAAGCAAGTAGAAAAAGAGCTAACTAGCCGAGTGGTGAAGCAAACCCAAGCCTTGCAAGAGCAAGCAAGTGCCTTTGCTTATCAAGCTACCCATGATCAGCTCACCGACTTACCGAATCGCCGGGCATTTGATGGTTGGCTGGCCGACAACTTTACAGATTTTAAAGCGCGTAATACTCCGCTTGCGATTGCCATTATGGATATTGACCACTTTAAACGCATTAATGATGGTTGGTCTCATTTGATTGGCGATCAGGTTATATGTGAAGTCGCCAATATTCTTAAAGCGCATTGTGAAGGCGAGCAAGAAGTGGCTCGTTGGGGCGGTGAAGAATTCACATTTGTATTTCCTGACATGAATACTGTGCAAGCACAGCAATTATGTGAACAATTACGCAAAGAAATTGAAAATAATGATTTTTCGTCTATTGCTCAGGGGCTTAGTGTAACCGTGAGCTTTGGTGTTTCTGACTCAGATAATGTCGATGATTACGATCGGTTATTATCTCGTGCTGATCAAGCTTTATACAAGGCAAAAAACAATGGCCGAAATAGGGTTGAGTGCATAACTTCCTAAAAAGAGCTGCTTTAATGCGTTAAATCGTTTTTTCCGACAGCTTTTATCATATAGATAATTTCAACTTCTTTATTATTTGTGTAGGTTAAGTGAATTCATTAAGTAATTATATGTAAGCATAAGTAATATTAATTAACTTTATTTTAATTTGGGTGCTATACCTTGTGTACCCATTAGGGGTTTTTTTTGCTTTTTACTTAAGGAATATAAGATGAAAAACAAGATAATTAATATTACATTCGCAAGTCTTCTAGGGGCCTCACCCGTGGTATTAGCAGAAGGCGATAAGCATGATGACTTTTTGTTTACTAAACAGTCTTTAGCATCACTCAAGCTTAACTCTTTACTGACTATTGATGATACGCAATTTGTGTTTAATGACTCATTATTAAACGAAGATTGGGATAACTTTTTTTCTTTGCATGCGTCAGCAATTGAAGATAAAAAAGAGCTCATTTTACACTGGGCAGGTTATACCAGTATTAATCCAAAAGTAATTTTAGCGCTGATAGAGCAACAAAGTGGCTTACTTTCAAACCCAAATGCTGATATTGAGAACCCTTTAGCTGGTATAACAGACAAGCGTGGTTTTGATGCGCAAGTAAAAGACGTAGTGATGAAATTAAGTCAACGCTTTTATGCATATAAGCAGTGGCAAGAGTCACAAGATAAGTTAAAAAAACGCAATCAGGCAACCCAAACTACGAGTAGCACAGCTGCAACTGCGGCTCTAGTAAGTCTGTTTGCAGATAGCGATAGACTGGCATCAAACTCTAAAAATAATCAACAGACTTTGACTGAGTTTTTAGCTACGTTTGACCGTGTATTTCCTAGTAACACTAGTCAATTGCAACGTTCATTGAATAGTGTAGATCAAAATAATGAAAAACAACTTTTAGCCGCTAGTTTTGAAATGAATTTACCGTGGCCGTCTGGCTATTGGTACAGTGGTGGCGCTCACTCAAATACAGGTTCTGGCTACCCATACTCATCACTTGATTTTAACAATGGCTCTGGTGGCTGGGGCGCTAATACTCCTTTTGTTCAAGCTGCGCATGGCGGAACGGTAACTCGCTTTTCTTCCTGCAATATTCGAGTAACACACGCCAGTGGCTATTCAACCAACTACTACCACATGTCAAACCTTCAATATAGCAGTGGTGATTATGTTCAACCTGGTGCATGGTTAGGTCGCTATGCAAATAATTATAATCAAGCATTGTGTGAGGGCGGCCAATCATCAGGTCCTCATGTCCACTTTACTTTATTGTATAATGGGCAACAGGTTTCTCTGCATAATAAATATATAAGTGAGCATCGCATTGATGTTGGCTCAAGTAATTATGACACCAACTGTAATCGTTTCTATTTTGAACGATATGGCTATCGTACATGTGCATGGCAGCCTTTGTATCGCTAGAATGATATAAATAAACAGTTCACTTGTTAAAGAAAAGGCCACGCTCTAACAGATGTGTGGCTTTTTATTTAGTGTTAAATAATTGAATTCTAGTTTTATGGACCAATTAATACTGTATAGATAATTATAGGGCTATTAAATGGTAAACGGATTATTGATTTTCTTACTTTTTGCGTTTGTCGTTATTTTTTGGCGTTGGCCTGATATTCAAAATACTCTGTGGCGCCGTAAATACAGTCATTTATCATTAAGCCCACAACAGCATGCGCTGTTGCTGCGGGCTATGCCAATTTATAACAAAATGACTGATGCAGATCGAGCCAAGTTGGCTCGTCATATTGTGTGGTTTTTAAATGAAAAGCGCTTTGTTGGCTGTGATGGGTTGCAACTAACTGAAGCAATGAAACTCATTATTGCCGCCGATGCTTGCCTGCTGGTACTAAATAAACCTTGGCCTTTGTATAAAAACGTGAAGGAAATTTTACTCTATCCCAGCGCCTATTATGCGCCTCAATCAAGTCGCGATAACGCAGGACTTGTTAGTTTTCATAATACCGTAAGGCAAGGTGAGTCATGGCCAGGAGGCACACTGGTGCTGAGCTGGCATGATGTGCTTGAGGGTAACCGCTTACCCAGTGACGGGCATAATTTAGTGTTTCATGAGTTTGCGCATCAACTTGATCAAGAGACCGGTAAAACCACCGGCACGCCATTACTTACATCACAGACTCACTATCAACAATGGGGCAAGGTATTTAGCCGAGCGTTTTCGCAGTTAAAAACACACGTTGCTTATAACATGCCGCATGTTATTCATAGCTACGGAGCCACAAATGAGGCAGAATTTTTTGCGGTGATCACCGAAACGTTTTTAGAAAAACCCGCAGATTTACGCCGCGATGACCCTGAAATTTACCGTTTGCTGGTAGATTTTTATCAATTTGATCCTATTGTTTGGCATTAATTTTATGCACTTCATCCTATTACGCTGGTAACTTGCTAGCGTTTTTGTTGCAATCATGTAATAGAGCAACACACAGCAACAATAATAAGTGAGATAAGCATGAAGAAAATGCTGCAAACAGCGCTTGCGTTATCAGTTTCATTGGCATTGGGTCAAGTACACGCAGAGCAAACAGATGAAAAAAAATGGCAAGTTGATTCACCAAAAGGGCAATTTGTAGATGCTTCTATTAGTGTAGAGCAAGGCACATGGATGAATGTAGATATAAGCCCTGATGGAGAAACCTTAGTATTTGACTTACTGGGCGATATTTACACTATGCCAATGAGTGGTGGTAAAGCCACTCAAATAACCTCTGATATCGCATGGCAAATGCAGCCGCGTTTTAGCCCAGATGGTAAATATATCGCATTTACCTCAGATCAGGGGGGCGGTGATAATATTTGGGTTATGGACGTTAATGGCGAGAATCAAACTGCAGTAACGGACGAAACGTTTCGTTTACTTAATAGCCCGGCATGGAGCCCTGATGGCGATTATTTAGTTGCACGTAAGCACTTTACCGCCAGTCGTTCTTTGGGCGCGGGTGAAGTTTGGCTTTATCACAAAGCGGGTGGTAAAGGGGTACAACTGACTAAACGTGAAAACGATCAAAAAGATTTAGGTGAGCCGATGTTTTCACCTGATGGCCGTTATGTTTATTTTTCTCATGATGCCACCCCAGGTAAAACCTTTCATTACTCAAAAGATTCGGTTGCGGGTATTTATAAAATTAAGCGCTATGATCGTGAAACCGGTGAAATAGAAACGATTATTAGTGGTATGGGTGGGGCAATCAGACCAACTCCGTCACCTGATGGTAAAAAACTTGCCTATGTAAAGCGTGATGACTTTCAAACTAGCTTGTACTTATACGATTTAACCAGCGGTGAGCATACCAAGCTATATGACAAGCTAGAGCGCGATATGCAAGAAACATGGGCTATTCATGGGGTATACCCAACAATTGCGTGGACACCAGATAATGAAGAGTTAGTATTTTGGGCTGGTGGCACCATTCATAAACTCAATGTCGATGATAAATCTGTCAGCGATATTGCATTCAAAATAGACACCACGAAAAAAATTCAAAAAGCGGTGCGCTTTACTCAAAATATCGATACTGAAGAATTTGATGTAAAAATGCTGCGAAATGTACAAATTAGCCCAGATGGCGAAACGGCATTGTTTGAAGCACTTGGTCATATTTATAAACGCGATTTAGACTCAGGAAAAATCAAACGTTTAACCAAGCAAACCGATCATTATGAGTTATTTCCACAGTACTCGCGTGATGGCAAAAAAATTGTCTACACCACGTGGGACGATAATGAACAAGGCACAGTGCGCGTTGTTTCTGCACGAAGTGGTCGCGGCGATACTATTACCGATGAACCGGGAAAATATGTAGAGCCTACCTTTAGTCCAGATGGCAAAACAGTGGTATATCGTAAAGCCAGCGGCGGCAGCATTTTAAATCCTAAATGGTCATTACACCCTGGTATTTACAGTGTTAGCACTAAAGGTGGTAAGAGTGAACTAATTTCTAAAAGTGGTTACCAACCGCAGTTTGGTAGTGCCAACGATCGTGTTTATGTTATGAGTCCATGGCCTAAACCAACGTTAAGTGTGGTTGAGCTTGAAAGTAAAAAAGTGCGCAAACTCTATGAATCAGAGCATGCCACTGAATTTAGGGTATCGCCTGATGGCGAGTATTTAGCATTTGCAGAGCGCTTTAAAGTGTTTGTAACACCGTTTGTTGAGCGTGGCAAAACCATTAATATTGGCCCTAAAGACAGCCAATTTCCAATTGAGCAATTATCTGTTCGTGCTGGTGAAAATATTAGCTGGAGTGCCAACAGCAATAAACTCTATTGGACACTTGGCCCTGAGCTATACCATGCCAGTTTAGATGGAATGTTTGCTATTAATAAAGCCGATGACCAAGGGGTTAAAGTCAAAAGCGGGACTAACATTGGTTTTAGCAAAAAAATGGCTGAACCAGAAGGCATGATTGCCTTAACTGGCGCAAAAATTATTACCATGGACGGCGAAAAAGTCATTGAAAATGGCGTTATTGTTACCGATGGTAAACATATTAAAGCTATTGGCTCTGCTGCAGATATTAGCATTCCAAAAAATGCTGAGATTGTTGATGTAACAGGCAAAACAATTATGCCTGGTATGGTTGATGCGCATGCGCATGGCTCACAAGCAAGCGATGAAATTATCCCACAACAAAATTGGAAAAACTTTGCAGGCCTTGCGCTAGGTGTTACCACCATCCACGATCCATCAAACGACACCACTGAAATATTCACTGCCAGTGAAATGCAAAAAGCCGGTATGATTGTCGGCCCGCGTATTTTTTCTACTGGTACTATTTTATATGGCGCGAATATGCCTGGTTATACTTCGCATATTGATTCATTAGATGATGCTAAATTTCATTTAGAACGCTTGAAAAAAGTAGGGGCGTTTAGTGTTAAGTCTTATAACCAACCTCGCAGAGAGCAGCGTCAGCAAGTGATTGAGGCTGGTCGTGAACTTGAAATGATGGTCGTGCCAGAAGGGGGCTCATTATTACAACATAACTTGAGTATGGTGGTTGATGGGCATACAGGGATTGAGCATTCCATTCCGGTTGAACATATTTATGATGATATTAAGCAGTTGTGGTCACAAAGTGATGTAGGTTATACGCCTACATTGGTGGTTGCCTATGGCGGTATTTGGGGGGAAAACTACTGGTACGATAAAACTGATGTGTGGAATCATCCTCGATTGAGCAAATTTGTGCCAAAAAATCAATTACTACCACGTTCAATGCGTCGTGTTAAAGCGCCCGATCATCACTATAACCACTTTAACAATGCACGTGTGGCAGCTGAACTACAAGATTTAGGTGTACTGGTTAATTTAGGTGCACATGGCCAGCGTGAAGGTTTAGGTGCGCACTGGGAAATGTGGATGTTTGCTCAAGGTGGTATGACGCCGCTTGAGGCTATTCGAGCATCAACTCTCGATCCTGCTAAATACCTAGGCTTAGATAAAAATGTAGGCTCATTAGAAGTCGGTAAACTGGCAGATTTAATGGTTATAGATGGCGACCCACTGAAAAACATCCGCGATTCAGACAAAATTGATTACACCATGATCAACGGCCGCTTGTTCGACGCAGCAACGATGAACGAAGTTGGTAAAAAACAACGTGCCCCATTATTTTTTGAATAAGGTAGGCGTTTTTTAGTTAATAAGCGGCTATTTAGCCGCTTTTTTTATATTGTATTTATCTATTTAACCAACTGCTACTATCGCTTTTAAAATATTATCACTAGGTGGAGCTACTGATACATCATGCATCACTCTCGCTCTAGTTATAAATCCTTCTTTTAAAATGAGTAAATGGTGTGCGGCTTCAATTGCTTTTTCTCTATTATGAGCAAATTCAGGGGTTTCTAAAAGAGCTGATAGTATAATCTCAAAGTTCGTTTGCTTATGCTGTTTGCAAAGTTTGGCAATAGGGTCATTCTCTATAGGGTATTCAGCTGCAGTATTAATAAAAAAACAGCCATTAAAGTTACCTAACTCTGAAACCTCATTATTAATCCACTTTTTCAGTCCGAAAAAAATTGCTTGCGCGACTAATATAGCACTTGGTTGTAGACATATTTTTTTTAGCCAAGCGTTAAAGCACATGTCGCGTGCGACTAAACAAGCACAAATAAGCGCATCTTTGCTTTCAAAGTGCTTGTATAAGGTTTTTTTTGCAATGCCGGATACAGCTAAAATTTCATTAATACCAACAGCGTGTATACCCTTTTTATAAAAAAGGCTCAGTGCCGTACTGATTATTTGTTGTTGTTTATTCATGATATTCCAAATTTGAGCAGTAAAAACACAGCTTGACATAGGTAGACCGACTTGTCTATATTGCAAGTGTAGACAAATCGGTCTACTTTTGAGGAGGTAATATGCATAGTGAGCAAATAAAGTCGGCATTAATCGCAGGTGTTTTTTCTACTTTTGTTTTGGGTTTTTTGGCGTGGCTAAATTATATGGGTGATTACGGTATTTGGTTAATGGCGCCATTCGGCGCAACAGCTGTGCTTGTTTTTGGCGTACCACAGAGCCCATTAGCTAAGCCAAAAAACGTGATAGGGGGGCATATGCTGACCGCAATGATTGGGGTTGTTTTTAGCTATTATAGTGCTGATAGTGCGATCATGATTGGGCTGGCTGTGGGTATTGCTATAACTTTGATGATGATTACTAAAACCATTCACCCTGCTGCCGGTGCAAACCCTATCTTAATTATTGAGTCTAGCCAAAGTTGGGATTTTTTAATAATGCCAGTACTTGCCGGGACAGTGTTTATTGTGGTGTGTGGTTTTGTCGCAACGTGGTTTTTGCAGCTATTGATAGAAACTAAACATAAAAAAACCGCTTGACGCGGTTTCTTTTATACTGAGCACTCAGTGAATTACACTACACCGCGCGGTAGGCGGCAGTCGTGATCTTTACGAGCAAGCTCTACTATCCAAAGCTCTTCTGCTGTGTAACCTTCTTCGTTCTCAGTGATCACGGTGAAAGGCGCTTTTTTCTGTGCTTTTACAGGAGCAGCTTTTTTAGTTTTTTTAGCGGGTGCTTTTACTGCAGCTTTTTTTGTAGACTTTCCAGAGCTTAATTCTTTAGTCAGCTCTGCTACATCAGCTAGGCGCATATTCTTGCCGCCATCAACGCTGTACCAGCCAGGTTTAGTTGTTATTTCAGGTTTTTTACCATTGGCAGCTTCATATGCAGCTTCAAAGGCAGATAACACTTCTGTTTTGTCTAGTTTGCTCATCAGAGACCCTATACGTTGTTTACACAGATAAAGAAGAGGTATTTATACCTATTTTAGAACTGTTTTTCAATTTTTTGCGATTTTCCTTTCATTTTTAGCGCATAACCGCCAAAATTTGTACAAAATTCAGTGCAAAGTAAGGTAAGTAGTATGCAACGTAGAGAATTTAATCAACTATTAAATACCCTGTTAAAGCCAGAAACCATTAACGATTTTTGTCCAAACGGACTTCAGGTAGAAGGTAAAGATGAGATACGCACCATAGTAACGGGTGTAACGGCAAGCCAAGCACTTATTGATGCCGCGATTGAAAAAAATGCCGATGCCATTTTGGTACACCATGGCTATTTTTGGAAAGGCGAGTCACAACCTATCATTGGCATGAAAAAACGTCGTGTGGCTGCACTTTTAGCTAACGACATCAATTTATTTGCTTATCATTTGCCATTAGATATTCACCCTGAAATCGGCAACAACGCTCAGCTAGCGCAATTACTCGATATTGAGATTGAAGCAGGTTTAGAGCCAGTCAATAACAGTGTCGCGATGAAAGGGCGGTTAAAAACGCCGCTAACGGGGTGCGAATTTGCTAAAAAAATAAACCAAGTGCTTAATCGCGAGCCTCTGACAAGTTTAGTGCGTAATGATAAAATTGAAACTATTGCCCTGTGCACTGGTGGCGGGCAAGGCTATATAGATTTAGCAGCTGAGCAGGGGCTAGATGCTTACTTAACCGGTGAAGCGTCAGAACAAACAATACATAGTTCTCGCGAGCAAAATATCGACTTTTTTGCTGCTGGCCACCATGCCACAGAGCGATACGGTATTAAAGCGCTGGGTGAATACCTTGCTGATAAATATGGCTTTGATGTAACATTTATTGATATAGACAACCCAGTGTAAGCTTTGCCGTAAATACAATGCCGTCTAAGTAACCTATTCATACTTATCTTGAGTAGGTTCTTTATAACATATTAAAATAACTTATTATTTTAATATGTTATAAAGAGTTTCCGCTGAGGTTAAAACCCATCAACAATAAAAAATCAAAGAGCTTCAGGATTTATTGTGCGACGTATTTTTATCCATGTATCGCCAAGTACTTCATGGGCAAATTGAGTCACTACTAGTAATGCTTTTGCGTTGGGTATGAGTTGCTTATACCAAGGGTACGCTGCAAAGTTGTGGTAGTCAGTTGCTGCGGGGATCACAGTGATGCCTTGAGCATTAAATAAATTTATTGCTCTGGGCATATGGCTTACAGAAGTAACTAAAGCGGTATTATAATCAACTAGTTTTGAGGCTAAAAATGCGGCTTCTTGCGCTGTGTCCATTGCGTTTGGATTTTGTACAATGCGACTTTTATTCATACCCAAGCTAATTGCCGTTTTATACATAAGTGCGCTGTTGGTGACTTTTTCATAACCCCCACCCGATACAATTAACTGAGCTTGAGGATATATATTAGCGAGCCTAATACCTTCCACTAAACGTGTTAATGCACAATTTCCTAGCTGGCTGTTAGCACTAAGGGCTGGGTTAGGGTTTATGTCGCAGCCAAGTACCACAATTTTATCTATGCTTGGGTGATCATTGATACTAAAAGCCAATGAAGTAGGTTGATTCTGTTTAATCAATAAGTTGGCAACCCAGGGCGTACTGGCAAGTAATAAGGTTGTAAGACTTAAAAAAGACAAGGTAATAACAAGCTTTCGTTGTTTGAGTGCAAAAATAAGCAGTATTAGGCTAAGTAAACCTAGTAATGGTAACGGCATGAGTAAACCGCCCAATATTTTTTTAAGTTCAAACATAATGAGTAACACGGTTGAATATATTTACTAACATGTTACTCATAAGTTTTAGATTTATCGACCGTTATTTAATTTACAGGTGTTTAAAAAATGACGGTAAACCGGATTGTCTTTCATGTCTTTTTTCATCGCTAAGTACATCGGACGGGTTAAACCAAGCGCGCCCAGTGGAATTGACTTAATTAGCCCTTGGCTTTCATACGGAGTAACGAGCCAATCAGGTAGGGCGGCTACACCCATACCTGCACTGACTAATTGAAATATAAGTAAGCCCTGATCAACTGTTTTAAGCGTGCCATCAAAACGTGCATTTTGAATAAAATGCTTAAATATATCTTGGCGCTCACGGGGAATCGGGTAAGAAATAATAGTTTCGTTTTTTAAATCAAGCGCAGTTACGTAGGCTTTTTTAGCTAAGTCATGATCCGGTGCCACTATTAGCTTAAGTTTAAAGTCAAATAGGTGGGCGTATTCTAGTTTGTCGGGTTCACGCACATCTGAGGTAAGCACTAGGTCTAATTCATCATTTAATAAGTCTGGGATGGCGTCGTAACTAAAACCACGTTCGTAATCAATCTTTATGTCAGGCCAAAAATTATTAAACTCTTTAATAGTAGGCAATAGCCAATGAAAACAGGCATGACATTCAACACTTAGACGCAGTTGTGAGATTGGCTGATTTAAACTTTCTTTTAATCGGCATTTAGTTGCTTCTAACTTAGGTAATATTTCGTGTGCTAATTCAAGTAATAACATACCTTGAGGTGTAAATCGGACGGGTTGAGTTTTTCGTTCGAACAACTGGCAATCTAATTTATTTTCTAAATCTTTGATCTGATGTGATAAAGCTGACTGAGTTAAAAATAGCTCGCGGGCTGTATTAACTAACGATCCCGTTTCTTTAAGGGTCGCTATAGTTTTTAGGTGTTTAATGTCAATCATCTTTAATAAATCTCATGGGTATGGTGAGTATTGCTTAGATTAACTACATACTACGCTTATATAAAAATCGTTTCAACGTCTAGATGGCTATAAAAGTGAGGTTTGGTGTGTTTTTTACTGCAAACATTAAATTTATTAACTTTGCATAGTCAAATATTGTTTTGTTATTTGTTTGTTGTTGAATTTAGCTCATGTTAAATCGGGTTTAAATAGTTAAGCTGAAATTAAAATAAAGCAGTGTGAATTTGGTTATGGAGTAAGTTATGTATGTTTAGCGATTAATGTGTTGTTGTAAAACATGCTGTTGAGGTTAGCATTTAGCATCAAGGTTTAAATTGGTATGCTCTTACAAACGAGATTAAATTATTAAGAGTATTAAAGCGAGTAAGCACAGTGGTCAGTTTAATCCTAAATACTTGGTTGTAAATTCCAGCTGTGCCTAGCCATTAAAGAGGGCTGTGTATTAATGCTATGGCCTCTGTTGCTTTAACAGGTTTTGATTTTAAAAAGCCTTGCCCATAATCACATTGGGTTTTTTGTAAAATAGTAAGTTGCTCAGCGGTTTCTATTCCTTCTGCAATAACAATAAGATCTAAAGAAATAGCCAAGGTTAAGATAGCATCTATTAATGGGTTAGCAGTGGTTTTTAAGTTATCAATAAAGCTTTTATCAATTTTCATTACATGAATTGGCAGTTGGTGCAAGTAGCCTAGAGCAGAATAGCCTGTGCCAAAATCATCAAGGCAAAGCAACACTTTTAAAGGTGATAACCCTTGTATAATTTGCGTCGCTAATTCTAAATTTTCGATCAGTCCCGATTCAGTTATCTCAAGACACAATGAGCCCAGTGGTAGGTGGTGTTTTTTATAAATACTATGGAGCTGCTCTACAAATTCTAAACTGGCAAAGTGTCGAGAAGATACATTAACCGTGACACGTAAAAAGCGATGCCCTTGTTGTTGCCACAAAGCAATATGTTGCGCTGCGAGGTCTAGTAAATGCAAATCTAAGTTAATAATTTGCCCGGTCTTTTCAGCAATTGGAATAAAGTCGTTCGGTGATATAAACCCTTTTTTTGGGTGATGCCAACGTACGAGAGCTTCAAATCCTATAACCTCGCCACTGTTAATAGTAAAGATAGGCTGAAAATACAGTTCAAATTCATTATGCTCAATACCGTGCTGTAAATCGTTTTCAAGATCTGCATGCGTTTTTAGCTTATTGCGCATCACGTTATTAAAAAATTTAACTTGGCCACGCCCAGATGATTTTGCCTCATACATAGCCGCATCTGATTGTTGCAATAATACAAATGCTTCATCGTCTACGCTGTCACTAAATGCAACGCCAATACTGGTGGAGGGCTGCAGTAAATGGCCATCAATATTGACAGGTTCAGATAGTGCCGTTTTAATGCGAGTAAGGGCATCGTTTACTTGGTCACGATGACTGAGGTTTTCCATAAAAATAGCAAACTCATCGCCACCTAAGCGAGAAAAGGTATCGGTATTGCGTACCGTTTGAGTAATGAGTTTACATATAGCAATTAAAAAGTGATCACCTACTTCGTGACCTAACGAATCATTAATACTCTTAAAGCGATCAAAATCAAGGTAAAGCAGGGCATGAAAAGTGCCTTTTTGAGCGCGATTTAGGCGTAAAATCGCATGCTTCATTCTTTCAATCAGTAGCGAACGGTTTGCCAGCCCAGTTAGCTCATCGTGCAGCGCTTTGTGCTCAAGCTCTTGGCGGGCTAAATGCCTATCTATAACCATGCTTATTTGACGGCTTACATAGGTTAGCAGCGAACTATCATGCTCATTATAATAATGTTGTTCGTCATAACTTTGTACAACAATAACGCCACTCATACGCTCATTAACTTTAAAAGGTACACCTAACCATGAATCAGCTTGTTCACCTACTAACTTAAAATGGCCTTGTGCAATATGTTCATGGTATTGCTGTTTATTAAGTAGCAATGGTCGTTCATTAATCAGCAAATAATAAGAGGCTGTCTCTTTTAGTTGATCTTTTGAAATTATTTTATGGGTATTTGTTTGTACACCGCCTTCAACGGTATAAACAAAGTCGAGTGCGTCTTCTTTTTTGTCGTACAACGCAATAAAAAAGTTACTTGCAGTCAATAAGCTGTCAATAATTACATGCAGCGATTTAAAAAACGTATCTAAATTTTGTGCTTTGTAGGTTAAGTTAGCTATTTGCAGTAGGCTGCTTTCTAATTTTTGTGCATTGTTGAGCTGCATTACTGTGTCTTGCAAGCTATTAACGGTATTCACTTGATTGATTTTTGCGCTTAATAAATGAGCTACCGTAGTTAAAATCTCTAGATGCGAACTAGTAAAGTAATTTTTTATTGGGTGCTCACAGTCTATAACCCCAAGCACGCGATCTTTGTATATTAAGGGGACGCATATTTCTGATTGGGCAGGGCGTTCATCAGCTATGTAACGGCTGTCTTTATTTACATCACCAATTATTAATGCTTGCCCTGTGGATGCTGCATAGCCTGTTATGCCTTCGCTAAAGCGAATGATTTTGCGTTCAGACTGATAACTGATATGTTCGCTTTCAATACCCATAGAAGCTACTTGATTCAGCAAAGATTGGCTGTCATCTGCTAAGTAAATAACGCAGTCTACAAACCCAAGTCGATTAACAACCTGTGTAGTGACATAACTAAAAAGCGCTTCTAATGTATTCAGTTGCAATAAACTTGACGAGAACTGATTGATTATACTCAATTGATCCGTTTTAGTTTCGAGCGCTTTAGTGGTATCGATAGTGTTCGACATAAGCAGCTTTGGGAGGCCTTATAATTATTATTAAAGGTACATACGTTAACCTAATATTAACGTTTCTACAAAATAAAACGTTAAATGAGAATCATCAAGTGTAAAGTTAACTTTAAATGTAGTATCTAAGGATTATTTCTAATAAGCCCTTTACTCGAAAACACCATATGCCTATGATCAGTTAACTTAAGCATTAGGACTTTACGATGACGAGCAAAATGACAACTTTAACGATTACTAGACCCGATGATTGGCATGTGCATTTACGCGATGGGGATCAGTTAAAAGATACGGTGCGTGACATTAGCCGTTATATGGGCCGCGCGATAATTATGCCAAATTTAGTTCCGCCAGCTACGTGTACAGAAACCGCATTGTCGTACCGAGAGCGAATTATGGCTGCAAAACCTCAAGGGCAGTTTGAACCTTTAATGGTGCTTTACCTTACTGATAAAACGACGCCTGATGAAATAAAAAAAGCAAAAGCGACAGGTAAAATTTTTGCAGCTAAATTGTACCCAGCGGGTGCAACAACTAACTCGGATTCTGGTGTAACATCAGTAAAAAATATCTACCCAGTATTAAAAGCAATGCAAGAGGTTGGCATGCTTTTACTTGTCCATGGTGAAGTCACTGACTCTTCTATTGATATATTCGATCGTGAAAAAGTATTTTTAGACACTATTTTAGGTGACGTTGTCGCAGACTTTCCTGAGCTTAAAATTGTCCTTGAGCATATAACAACGAAAGATGCAGTAGAATTTGTTGAAAATGCCTCGGATAATGTAGCAGCTACAATTACTGCGCATCATTTGTTATATAACCGCAACCATATGTTAGCAGGGGGGATACGCCCACATTATTACTGCTTACCAATATTAAAGCGTAACATTCATCAACAAGCGCTTATGGCGGCAGCGACAAGTGGTAGTAAAAAATTCTTTTTAGGCACGGATTCAGCCCCACATTATAAAGATAAAAAAGAAGCGGCATGTGGTTGTGCCGGTGCTTATACCGCGCATGCAGCTATTGAACTTTATGCTGAAGCTTTTGAAGAGGCAGGAGCGCTTGATAAG
The DNA here is from genome assembly GCF_005887265.1 of Pseudoalteromonas sp. S1608. Classification (GTDB taxonomy): domain Bacteria; phylum Pseudomonadota; class Gammaproteobacteria; order Enterobacterales; family Alteromonadaceae; genus Pseudoalteromonas; species Pseudoalteromonas undina. The sequence goes on along the minus strand of NZ_PNDK01000023.1, from coordinate 9,619 downwards.
TTAGAAGGCTTTGCAAGCCACTTCGGTCCAGACTTTTATGGCCTTGAGCGTAATACCGACACTATTACCTTGGAGAAAGCGCCTTGGACAGTGCCAGCAAGTTATTCGCTAGGAGATTCAGAAGTAGTACCGATTAAAGCCGATAGTGTTATTGACTGGCAAGTTAAATAGTAAAGATTAAGCTAAAACCACCTAAACTAAGGTGGTTTTTTATTTTCAATTACCAAAAAAGCGGTTTGGAGAAACCATATTTTAAAAATTTATAATCTGCTTATAAAAAACACAACTTTTAGGTTGTTTATCCTTATAAAAATTAGAAACTTATAAAGAAAGTAATAAATCGATGAATCTTCAAAAATAAATCCCAATTAATAGAGCTAAAAAAATATTAATGTGTTAACCTTAATTGGCTTTGAGTTTTTGCGTATTGAATTACGGTATTGTGCTGCGTTTAAGGTTACCGGTTTGGTTATTACTTCTTCCTGTACTATCACCTCCAGTTTTTTGGGCATTGACTCAGGGAGGATATTGCCATAATTATATGGCTGAATTTTAATTATTGACTTACAGGAAAATTTAGTATGTCGGTTACTGGTAAAGTAAAATTTTTCAACGAAGCTAAAGGCTTTGGTTTCATTGAACAAGAAAATGGTCCTGACGTGTTTGTACATTTCAGCGCAATCACTGGTTCTGGTTTTCGCACTCTTAGCGAAGGTCAAGCAGTGACTTTCAGCATCAAGCAAGGTCAAAAAGGCCCAGAAGCTGAGAACGTAGAAGTAGCATAATTTATTATGTGAACCTAAGTTCATCGTGGTGAAGCACTAACCTGTTTCACCATAATTTATATACATCTACAAAACTCATTTACTCCTCCGTAACGCCATAATTCTTTTAGTAGCTATAATTCCTTTAAACCCTCATTTTATCTATATGTTTATAAACCTTCGTGCTTTGAGTATTTCATCGGCCAACTACATATTAGCTGTGCCATTACGTAATAATACTTAACCATATTGAGAGGGCAGATGAGTCGATAACTGCGTTAAAAATTTCTCGTCTAGAAAAAAATAAGTAAATTTTTTGCCTTGCTATCTACATAGTTTTCCTTTTTAAAAATAGCTCATTTAATTAAGCGAGTTGGTATTACTTAACGTTATAGTGAACCTATCAGCGTCATCACTGCAAATCCTATTGGTTAATAAAAGCTTAAAAGTGTGTAAGATTGGCATTCGTACCTATGAAAATATTAACAGTGGCCAGGGAGCGTTATATTAATTGGATGAAAAAACACAGGTGTTAATAAAAATGATTTTTTGTAATTACCTTCCCCCCCTTTGTATTGCTTTTTAATAAATCTGCACGTCATTATTATGATGCGATGAATAACCTAATAATAACGATTAGCTGTATTTTTGGTCTAAAAAGTCTTAAAAAAGCTTCAAAATGAATATTCGGGACAGAAAATTAGCTTATTTTTAATTTTTTTTCAGCAACGATTAAGTTAATTTTAAATGTTATATTTTTGTTTACATTAACGGTGGTGGTTATCGTTATTCTTACTATATCAGGGCTTGCAGAAATTGTGTTTATCACGTTAGTTATAATAATGTTAATTTTTTTGTTCGGGCCCAGTAAATATCTTACAAACAAGCTGATTTATTTATAGGTTATGCTAAACATGAAGTTGACATGACTTAATGCATTTAGCATTATTGGTAAGTTGATATCTATTAAAAGATATCAGGGTTGTCTTCCCCATAGCGGGTTGATAATTAAATTATAAAAGTAACATTACTTAATTGGTTGGGAACTATGTCTGTTAAAATCAGAAAGAGTCTTGTAGCAACTGCGTTGGTTGGCGCTTTTGCATTTGCAAGCAGCAATGTGATTGCAGATCCTTTGAATGACGTGCAAAAAGCAGGTCAAACAATTCAAAAGGCTGCGGTTAAGTCTCAAACTAAAATTGACAATGTATATGGTCAAACTCAGGAGTTAATCGCTGAGTACCGTAGCATCGTTGATGAGACTGAACTTATGAAAGTGTACAACGATCACGTAGCACGTTTGGTCGCAGACCAAAACGCGTCTATCGCATCGTTCGATCGTCAAATCGCGACTATCGATAACACTAAACAAAACGTTGTGCCTTTGATGTATCGCATGATCGATACGCTTGAGCAATTCATCAAAGCGGACGTTCCATTTAACCTTGAAACTCGTCTTGGACGTGTTGAAAGATTACGTGAGATCATGGCATCTGCATCTGTAACAACGTCTGAGAAGTTCCGTCAGGTTCTTGAAGCGTACACTGTTGAAACAGCCTACAGCTCAGCTGTAACTGCTTCTCAAGGTACTTTGGATGTTGATGGTCGTAGCATTAACGTAGATATTGGTCGTTTAGGTCGTATTACTTACGTAGCGCAATCATTCGATCTAAAACACGCTTGGGTGTGGGATAACAACACTAAACAGTGGAAAGAATTAGGTGAAGAATACCTAAAACCTGTTAAAGAAGTGATCCGTATGGCACGTAAGCAAGCGACACTAGAACTTGTTAAACTACCAATTTTTGGCGCGGAGTAATCAATAATGAAGAAACTATTTAAAGGTTTTGCTGTTGCAGCAGTACTGTCTGTTTCTGCCGGTACCGCGCTTAATGCACATGCAAATACTGACGCTTTAGATAAAATTCTTGAGCAAGTAAAGCAAGAGCGTATCTCTGAAGGAAAAATCAATAAGCAACGTGAACAAGAGTTCTTGTCAGATCGTGCTGATAAGCAAGCGTTACTTAACAAAGCGAAAAGCCAACTAGCTGCTGAAAAAGCACGTGGTGATCGTCTTAGCAAAGAATATGCACAAAACGAAAATACTTTAGCGGAAAAAGAGCAAGCTCTTCAAAACGCGCAAGGTACGTTAGGTGAAATGTTTGGTGTTGTTCGTCGTGCAGCAGCTGACGCGATTGGTTCAATTGAAGCATCTTTAGTAAGTGCTGAAAAACCAGGTCGTGCTGAAGTACTTCGTTCATTAGCAGCCGCTAAAGAACTTCCAACTGTTCGTGAATTAGAAGAGCTTTGGATTTCACTTCAAACAGAAATGACTGAATCAGCAAAAGTTTCAACGTTTGAAACTGAAGTTGCAGGTCTTGACGGTAACCCGTCTATGAAAAAAGTAACACGTATCGGTAACTTCAACTTAGTTACAGACGACGGCTACTTAATCTACTCACCAGAGACTAAATCTATCCAGCCTCTAGGTAAGCAACCTGATAGCTATATCCTTAAAGGTATTTCTGATCTAGAAGGTACTTCAGCTGATAACTACGCTGGCGTATACGTGGATCCTACACGTGGTGCAATTTTACGTATCAACACGCAGAAAAAGTCTCTTATGGAGTACTACGAGCAAGGTGCTGAAGTTGGTTACATCATCACAGTATTACTCGTTGTAGGTCTTTTAATCTTCTTAGTACGTTTCGTTGATTTAGCGCTTACTACTTCTAAGATCAAAGGTCAGCTTAAGAACTTGTCTACACCGAATACAAATAACCCACTGGGTCGTATTCTTAAAGTGTACTCTGACAACAAAAACCAAGATGTTGAAAACCTTGAGCTAAAACTTGATGAAGCGATTCTACGTGAAACGCCACGCATCGAAGCGGGTATTAACATCATCAAGATCCTTGCTGCTATCGCACCATTACTAGGTCTACTAGGTACGGTAATCGGTATGATCTTAACGTTCCAAACAATCACATTGTTCGGTACGGGCGATCCGAAGATCATGGCTGGTAACATCTCTCTAGCACTTGTAACTACAGCGCTAGGTCTAATTGCAGCTCTACCACTTATCCTACTTCACTCTATTGTTGCAGGTCGTAGTAAGTCGGTATTACACATCCTTGATGAGCAAAGCGCGGGTATCATCGCGACTCACGCGGAGAAGGAGAAAGCCTAATGCTAGTCCTGATGGAGATCTGGGAATCTATCAGGGATTTTGTTGGCACAGGCGGCCAGGTATTATACGTGGTCGCGATAGCACTCTTTCTTATGTGGGTTTTAATGATTGAGCGCTATTGGTTCCTACTTGCTGAATTTCCTCGTTTAACGAAGGAAATAGTAGCCAAGTGGGATGCCCGCCAAGACACTACGTCTTGGTACGCACACAGAATCCGTGAAGCATGGATTTCTGAAGCGTCTGAAAAATTAGATCAGCGTATGTTGTTGATTAAAACATTAGTAGCTGTATGTCCTTTAATAGGCTTACTTGGTACTGTTACGGGTATGATCGCGGTTTTTGAAACCATGGCGACCCAAGGTACAGGTAATGCACGTTTAATGGCATCAGGCATATCAATGGCAACAATCCCAACAATGGCTGGAATGGTTGCGGCACTATCTGGGGTATTCTTTAGCTCACGCCTTGAGGCAAGAGCGAGAATGGTGAAAGCCAAACTTGTAGATAGTATGCCTCATCACTAGAGAGAGAATTAAATATGGCACGTAAACAACGTTTTCGTGAAGAAGAAGAAGCAGCGGTAGATATGACGCCAATGCTTGACATCGTATTTATCATGCTTATTTTCTTTATCGTAACTACATCGTTCGTTAAAGAGGCTGGTATCGAGGTCAATAAACCAAAAGCTGCCCAAGCTACGAAGCAAAAAAATGCTAACATTTTTATTGCAATTCGCAGCGACGGTGCAATCTGGATTGATAAACAGCAAGTTGATGTTGAACGTGTTTCAGCAAAAATCGAAAGTTTATTAGCAGAACAACCTACTGATGTTGTAATTTTGCAAGCTGATAAAGAAGCAAAACACGGTACAGTGGTTAAAGTGATGGACCAGATTAAAGCGACAGGTGATAACCTGAGAATTTCAATAGCTGGAGATCAGTAATGATTCGTTTTCTGTTTTCACTGATTGCAGGTGGGGCAGTTACTTTCGGCTTGTTCTACTTCATGGCATACCTCATCTCTGGTGGGGCTGACCGTAATACGGAACAAAAAGAGCAGATCATAGTCGAAATTATGACGAATCCGCCTGAATCTAAGGTGCAGGAGAGGAAGCGTGTACCGCCTCCGCCTCCGCCACCGCCAAAGCAGCCGCCTAAACCGCAGCCGCCACAGCCGGAAAATAGCAACCCAAGTACGAGCTTGTCGTTTAATATGCCAAGCATCGATGTGGGAAGCACGGCCGGTGGACTAAGTGGTCCAGGTGCATTTGGACGAGATGGTGATGCGACACCGATCGTTCGTATTGAACCAAAATATCCAACACAAGCAGCACGTGATGGTAAAGAAGGTTGGGTTCAACTTTCATTCACAATTGATGAGTTAGGTGGTGTGATTGACGTTGATGTAATCGACGCAGATCCAAAACGTATCTTTGACCGTGAAGCTAAACGTGCATTGCGTAAGTGGAAATACCGTCCTAAGATCATTGACGGAAAACCACAAAAGCAAGTTGGTTTACAAGTTCAACTAGACTTTAAACTTAACCAAGGCAACTAAGGAGGCGAGTAATGAGAAATTTTTCTAAAGTAACTGCACTTGCAATTCTTATGTCTGTGTCAGGTGTAGCATTAACTGCACCTGTTTTAGCGGCGCCAGATTACGCGAAAATTGAAGAGCGTAAGAAAGCAAAGACTAAAATCATGGGCGAACGTACTGGTAAGAAAGTAATTAAAGCGTTTGATTTGTATAATGAAGAGGATGTTGATGGTGCAATCGCTTTATTGAAAGAGTTAGATCCGTCTAACGACTTTGACAAAGCAACTGTTAATCGTTACTTGGGCAGCATGTACGCTCAAAAAGAGCAGTACAAAGTTGCTATTAAGTATATGAAAGCAGCGATTGCACCAGATGTATTAAACTTTGCCGATCAGGCTCAAGGTTTAAAAACCTTAGGTGATATGTATGCAGGTACTGAACAATACAGTGCTGCCAAGCAAGCATATTATGATTGGATGGACTTTACAGGCGAAGAAGACCCAAAAGTTTACACTCGTATTGCGCAAGCAAGTTATGAGCTTAAACAATTTAATGAGGTTCTTGAGCCAGCAAACAAAGCAATTAAGTTAGCAAAAGAGCCTAATAAAGCTCCTTATCAACTTAAATTAGCTGCCTATTTTGAGAAAAAGCAATATCAAAATATGGTTAAAGTTGCTGAAGAAATCGTTCGTGTATGGCCTGAAGACAAAAAGTCTTGGGTAGGCTTAGGTAAGTATTATTTACAAACCGAAGACTATAAAAAAGGCCTAGCAACTATGGAAGTTGCTTACAAGAACGGTTACTTTGAAAACGAAGTTGAATACAAAGTTTTAGCTAACTTTTATTCTTTAAACGAAATTCCTTATAAAGCAGCTGTAACGCTTGAAAAGGCCGTTAAAGAAGAAAAAGTTAAACGCACTAAGCAAAACATGAGTGCGATTGCTAGTAACTACCATCGTTCGAAAGATATAGAGAAAGCTGCTAAGTACTACGTAGAAGCTGCTAAATTTGATAATGACGCTGAGCTTTACCGCAAAGCAGGTTCATTACTTTTACGAGCTGAAAAATTCAGTGGTGCTATTGTTAGCTTAAACAAAGCATTAGAGTTTGGCTCTGATAAGAAAGGTACTATTTATTCAGATTTAGCTGAAGCGTTTTACTACCAAGGCAAGTATAAGCAAGCACATGCTGCTATTACTAAAGCTATGGACGACCCAAGCACACGTAGGTTTGCAAAAGGTTGGGCTACATATATTAAAGATAAAGCCGCTCGCAACGGTGTTAAAATTTAATATTTAATGTACTCTAGTATTTTTAAAAAGCCCCATTGGGGCTTTTTTTATTGGAATTAACATGAACAAAACGCCTATTATTTCATTGCTCTTTTGTTTGCTTTTAGCATCCTGCTCTAAGCCAGCTGACTTATTTTCATCTTATGAAGAGGCACAAACCGCGTTAATATCACTTAATACGGCTTTAAGTGCACAAAAAAACTCACATGCTACAGGACTTAGTAATGAGCAACTGCCTTTTACTGATGCATATTTAGCGCGTCGCCATGATATTTACCAGCAGCTAATGCAAATGAAGTTAACTGTTGCGCAAACTAATCAGGTAAATTATTTGGTGATTGCTGAGCGATTTCCAGAGCGGTATTTCGCATGGCCTGCACACACTGATGTGTTATCAAATATGCTTTCGATAGTTAAAAATGATGCTCAGTATAAAAACATTGAGCAATGGCTGATATTTGTTCAAACACAGCTTAAAGCCGCTGAGCAAAGTAACTTAAAGCTTAATAAAATAGAGCATAATTATTTAAAGCACTATGTACAGCAAGCAATTAACAGTACAGACACACCTATTGAGCTTAATGAGTCTCTGAGTGTATTAAATAATTACTTAGCGCAGTATAAGCCAAGAGGCAGCATTGGGTTGTCTGGCCTTGCTAATGGCAGCCAGTGGTATCAAAGTAAATTAAATTATTTTGCAAATGATGTGCTTTCACCGCTTGAGTGGCTAAGTCGCATTGATAGTAAATTTAAATCAATGCAGAGTCAAAAACAGCATACAATGGTAGAAGCTTCAAATGCCTCACAGCTTACCAAATTACTTTTAACTGATTCTAAAATAATGGGTTTAGACTGGTCAACGGGTTATACGCTATTACCTCAGCGGGCTAACGCTACACAATTAGAACCTGCCGATGCGCAGCTCTATATGGCTATGATGGAAACTGATCTTGGGGTGCATTATCATGCGTGGACACTATCGCAAGCGCGTTTGAATTTACTAAAACGTTTAAATATTAGTGAAAAAGATGCGAGGATATTAGTTGAGGATATTATTTTTTATCCAGGGCAATCATTTAGTTTTGCACCGCAATTACTTAATTAAATTTAAGTGCGCTACTATTTAGCGCACTTATCACACCGCTGAGCAGCAGGGTCTCTTTCTAAGCGCTGCTCTGATATTTTCTCTTCACAGTCACAGCAGTAGCCATATTGACCAATATCCATTTGACTAATTGCTGCTTCAAGCTTGTTCATTCGTTCAATTAACGGATTATACTCAGTACCTAATTGTTGAGCGGCTAAATCGAGCCACTCTTCATTGGATGTATGGGTTAGGATGCAGAGCAAATTTTGATGTGTAGGGTGAGTCGATTGTGACAGCAAACCTAATATAGTTGCTTTAACACTTTCTATTTCATCGTTTAGTCGTTGCTGGTGATGCATTAGCAGTATAACCCTTAAGTTAATTTGTAGTGATACTGCTATTATCTATTTAGATTTACTTAGGTGTTATGATTTGTATCAAATTGTGGCGCTTTCGCATACTTCTTTAACACTTCGGCTACTTCATCCTTGGCTTTTAAACGACGAATTTCATCAAATAATAGTCCTGCTTGTGGATATTGGCGTTTTAAATAACCAAGCCATTGTTTTGTTCGAGATGCGAAGTATTTAGTATCTTTGCTGGCTGTTTGGTGCATAGATGAATGAATAATATGGTGTAAAATATTTTCCCATGTCAGTTCACTGTAGCTTTCTTTATTAACCTGCGCTTTAATTTTTCTTGCTAGATCAGGATGTGAAAGAGCGCCACGACCAATCATCAAATCACGGCAACCACTGCGTTTTTGGCATAAAAGTGCATCTTCTATTTGCCAAATTTCGCCATTGGCGACCACTGCAATTTTTTTATCTTTGACCAAAGGAGGGATTTTTTCCCAATAGGCGGGTGGATTGTAGCCATCGCGTTTAGTACGTGCATGTATAGCAATGCTGTTAGCACCAGCGCTAACAACGGCATCGACAATTTCTTGGCTGTTACTATCATCATCAAAACCTAAGCGAATTTTAGCACTTACTTCATGCTCATCATCAACGGCATCCCTTACCGTTTTTATAATCGAGTACATATGATCTGGATCTTTGAGTAATACAGCACCGCCTTTGCTTTTATTGACAGTTTTTGCTGGGCAACCAAAGTTTAAATCAACGCCATGAGAGCCTAAGCCAATTGCTTTTACAGCATTTTCTGCTAACACGTCGGCTACTTGGCCTAATAACTGAATACGAACCGGAGTACCGCTACGAGTGAGTCCCGCATTTTTAAGTTCAGGGCAATAACGGTGAAATACTTTATCTGGAAGGCAAGTATCTACAACACGGATAAATTCGGTCACACAAAGATCGAAGCCGCCTATGTCGGTAAGTAGTTGGCGCATTTTAAAGTCAACGACACCTTCCATCGGTGCTAAAATAAGTTTCATAGTGTGATTAATGTATTACTAAAAAAGGAGCGCCAGTTTACCTGTAAATCATAAATTCATAAAACGCTTATTAGCGTTCATAGAGAGTTAAATAACTTATTTGCAAAAAAATAGAAAATTTGAAAGTTTTTAGTTTAATACCGGTCTACTTTTATAATGATGTTCAACAAGTTTAAAAGGTAATTAAAAATGAATACAATAAAGAAAAACTCAATTGCATTAACATTAGGCGCAGTGGTTGTTGGCAGCGCAAGTATGGCGAGTACTAATGTTCAAGCTAATCCATTTGAGTTTCAACAAATGGTAGCTGGTTATCAATTAGACGCTGGTGAAGGCAAGTGCGGCGAAGGT